>CAUSHT010000126.1:0-4541 GCA_963531275.1 uncultured Neisseria sp. | reverse complement strand
GACGACGGCGCAGGCTTTAATCAAGAACACTTATCAAACCGGCCTTCAGGCGAACATGTCGGCTTGGGCATTATGCAGGAACGTGCCCAACGGATTAACGCACAATTGGCCATTACATCGCAGATTGGGCAAGGTACGGCAGTGATGCTGACTTTGCCGCAACAAATGAGAACAGCATCATGACGATTAAAATTACCCTTATTGACGACCACACCCTATTTCGCAGCGGTATCAAGGCCTTGCTTTCGCGCCAGCCTGATTTTGAAGTCGTCGGCGAAGCTTCAGACGGCCTGGCCGGCGTAAAAATGGTTGAGCAGCTCAAGCCTGACGTAGTTTTGCTGGACTTGGATATGCCGGTCATGAACGGCCGCGAAGCACTGGCTCAAATTTTGAGCATCAATCCGCAACTGACCGTCATCATGCTGACTGTTTCCGAAGACAGTGATGACTTGACCGAATGTATGCGTATGGGTGCAAAAGGCTTTTTGCTGAAAAACATCAACGCCGACTTCCTCTTGGAAAGCATCCGCAAAGCCGTTGATGGCGACAATGTCTTCTCTCCAGAAATGACCAGCCGCTTGGTGCAATCGCTGATTTCCCCTTCTCCTTCTCGCTCCGACCACTTGCTGGCGCAGCTGACCCCGCGCGAAATGGAAATCTTGGGCTACCTTGCCGCCGGACACAGCAATAAAATCATTGCCCGCCATTTGAACCTGGCTGAGTCTACCGTCAAAGTGCATGTTCAAAACCTGTTGCGCAAGCTGAATCTAAGCAGCCGCGTTCAAGCTGCGGTTTATGCGGTGCAACACAAAGTACCTCAACCGGAATTGTCTTAAAAAGGCCGTCTGAACCTGAAACCTTGTTGTTGAAAGGTTTCAGGTAAAGCGTTTATTCGCTATAATCATGGCGATTTGTATGCAGGGTTGTCTGATTTTTTCAGACGGCCTTTTTATTTGATTTCTCACTGATTTAAAACGATATGTCCGAAAACATTCCAGAAAATACGCCCGAAAATACCGTTCCTGAAGAACACAAACGCAGCATCCGCAGTTTCGTTTTGCGCCAAGGCCATATGACCGCGGCCCAACAGCGCGCCATCGATACGATGTGGCCGCAATTCGGTGTGGACTTCCAAGAAGCCCCTTTAGATTTGAACCGCACTTTTGGACGGGGCACCCCTAAAGTTTTGGAAATCGGTTTCGGCATGGGCGTCGCAACGGTGGAAATCGCCAAACGTCTACCCGATACCGACTTTTTAGCGATTGATGTTCACGGCCCGGGCGTCGGCAATATCTTGAAGCTGATTGAGGAAGAACACATTTCCAATATCCGCGTGATGCGTCATGATGCGGTAGAAGTGGTGGAAAAAATGCTGGAAGACGATTCTTTAGACGGCATCCATATTTTCTTCCCCGACCCTTGGCACAAAAAACGCCACAACAAACGCCGCTTGGTACAAGTGCCGTTTGTTGAAAAGCTGCTGCCCAAACTCAAAAGCGGCGGCTATGTCCATATGGCGACCGATTGGGAAGAATACGCCGTGCAAATGCTGGAGGTTTTGAGCAGTTTCGACTCTTTGCAGAACACGGCTGCCGATTACGCCCCTACGCCTGATTATCGTCCTGAAACCAAGTTTGAAGCCCGAGGCAAGCGATTGGGTCATGGCGTTTGGGACTTGGTGTTCCGCAAAAAATAATCCAAAACTTAAAACACAAGGCCGTCTGAAAAGTTTCAGACGGCCTTTTATCTTACCGATTAAGCCAAGAAAAGTTTATAGGCCGGATTGTCGGTTTCTTCTTTATAAACATAACCCAAGCTATCCAAGAAGTCGGCAAAAGCCTCATTGTCGCTTTCCGGCACATCAATACCGACCAAAATACGGCCATAGTCTGCGCCATGGTTGCGGTAATGGAACAAAGTAATATTCCACTCGGCACGCATATGGTTCAAGAAACGGGACAACGCACCCGGGCGTTCAGGAAATTCAAAGCTGACCAAACGTTCGTTGGCTACTTTTTCCGTACGGCCGCCAACCATGTAACGGATATGGATTTTGGCGATTTCATCATTGGTCAAATCGACATTGGGCAAGCCTGCTTCAGTCAGTTGTGCGCTGATGACGGCTAAGTCTTGCGCACCGGCAGTTTGCAAGCCGACAAAAATATGCGCATTTTTATCGCTGCCGTAGCGATAGTTGAACTCAGTAATGTTCCGGCTTCCCAACAAATTGATAAACTTCAGGAAGCTGCCCTTTTCTTCGGGAATGGTAACGGCGAAAATGCCTTCGTTGCCCTCACCCAGCTCACTGCGCTCCGAAACGTGGCGTAAGCGGTGGAAATTCATGTTGGCGCCGCTGGTAACGGCAACCAGGTTTTGGCCTTGAATATTGTTTTTCGCAACGTAAGCCTTCAGGCCGGCAAGTGCCAATGCGCCCGCAGGTTCGGTAATGCTGCGCGTATCATCAAAAATATCTTTAATCGCGCCGCACAACATATCCGTATTGACCGTAATAATTTCGTCCAACAGCTCTTTACACAGGCGGAAGGTTTCCTCGCCCACCACTTTAACCGCCGTGCCGTCTGAAAACAGGCCGACATCTTTCAAATGTACGATTTCCCCTGCCTCAACCGATTGCTTCATACAGCAAGAATCATCGGTTTGCACGCCAATGACTTTAATTTCAGGGCAAACCTGTTTAATAAATGCCGCTACGCCAGCCGCCAAACCGCCGCCGCCAATCGGCACAAAAATCGCATTGATATTACGGTGTTGACGGAGGATTTCCATGCCGATGGTTCCCTGACCGGCAATTACGTCAGGATCATCAAATGGCGCGATATAGGTCAGTTTTTCCTTTTCTGCCAACTCCATCGCATAATCATAGGCATCGTTGTAAGACACGCCTTTCAATACCACTTCGCCGCCTCGGCTCTTGACCGCGTCAATTTTGATTTTAGGCGTTGTTTCCGGCATCACAATGACGGCGCGGCAACCCAAATACTGCGCCGATAAAGCCACACCCTGCGCATGGTTGCCCGCGCTTGCAGCAATCACGCCGCAATCCAAGGCTTCTTTCGGCAGCTTCGCCATTTTGTTGTACGCGCCACGGATTTTGAACGAAAACACCGGCTGCAAATCTTCGCGCTTGAGCAAAACCTGATTGTTCAGACGGTCTGACAGACTGCGTGCCAGATCCAAAGGCGTTTCTACGGCTACATCATAAACGGAAGCGGTCAAAATACGGGTTAGATAATCAGAAAGAGGAAGGGAATGGTTCATGGTATTTTAGTGTTCGGAAATAAATTGCAATTCGGTCAAATCGACCGGAGGAAAAAGTTAAAACCATACCCCTGAGGCCGTCTGAAGGCAAGAAAAATCTTAGCAAAGCCTAAATGAGACGGTATAATGTCCGCTTAATATCTATTTAATATGCCAAACTGTTTGCCTCATAACAGTGTCCACTCATATTCAAATCCACAAATAATGATGAAAAAAACGCTACTTAGCTTAATTTTTGCTGCCCTCCTGAATACTCCTGCCCTTGCTGCCGACCCGGTTGCATCCGCACCTGCTGCACAAAGCGAGGCTAAAACGCAGCCGCTGCTGCACAGCATCAACAGCCCGACAACGCCGCCGGAAATTGCGGCGACTGCTTATATCGTTACCGACCTGCACAGCAAGCAAACCTTGGCATCCAACAATGCCGACACGCCTATCGAGCCTGCCGCGTTGACGCAAATGATGACCGCCTACCTTGCCTTTAAAGCACTGGAAAACGGTACGCTTGAGGCAGGACAAATGCTGACGGTTTCCAATGCTGCATGGAAAGTCGAAGGTTCGCGTATGTTCCTCGATCCTAAAGTTCCTGTCAGCGTCAGCGATTTGATTAAGGGTACAACCATCCAATCGGCCAACGATGCCGCCATTACCCTTGCCGAAGCCATTGGCAACGGCTCTATCGACGAATTCGTCAAACAAATGAACGAAGAAGCCAAACGCTTGGGCATGAAGCACACCCACTTCAACAATCCGACCGGTATTGCTTCTAACGGTCATGTTTCAACCGTTGGCGACCTTGCCATCTTGGCCGCCGCACTCATTAATGACTATCCGAAATATTATCCTTTATTTGCAAACAAATCTTTCAAATACAATAATATCGAGCAGCCCAACCGTAATCTCTTGCTCTATCGCGACAGCAGTATCGACGGTTTGAAAACCGGCTATAGCGAAGGCGCAGGCTACCATCTCGCCGCTTCCAGCAAACGCAACAACCGCCGCATCGTTTCCATCCTTGCCGGTGCCGAATCTACCGAGGCACGCGCCAGCGAAAGCAGCAAACTGCTCAACTGGACGTTGCAGGCATTTGATACGCCCAAACTTTATAACGGCGGAGAAGTAATTTCCCAAGTCAAAGTTTACAAAGGCAGCACCAAAGCCGTAGACATCGGTTTCTTGGACGATGTTTACATTACCATCCCCCACGATACCGGCAAAAACGTCAAACCAATCTTAGAAACACTTCAGCCCGTCCTCGCCCC
>CAUSHT010000125.1:0-4559 GCA_963531275.1 uncultured Neisseria sp. | reverse complement strand
GGCTGCAAAAGTCATCAAACTTTTATGTTAAATCAAACAATTTGTAAAAATGAGAATAGACAAAATGTGTAGCCATGTGTAGTATTACTACTCATTAGCCCGCTTGTTTGAAATTTTGGTGCAGGCGATTGGTTTTTTACTGCTTATTGCTTAAAGGCTTTTGATTTTAATTGATTTTTATGGATGACGACAGTCCAAAAGTTTTGAAGCAAGCTTCCTCAACGAGAGATGAAACGATGAGTACACAGACAAATTTTGATTTGGTGTTGTTTGGCGCGACCGGCGATTTGGCAATGCGTAAACTTTTGCCTTGCCTGTATCAGGCGCATGTAGCCGGTTTGCTTCATCCCGAAGGTCGTATTTTGGGCGTAAGCCGCAGCGAATTGGATACCGCCGGCTTTTTGGCCAAAGTGGAAACGAATTCTAAAATCCATGTCAAACAAAACTTCTCAGAAGAAGCGTGGGCATCGTTTATCCAACGTCTCGAGTATTTGAAAGTCGATGTGACAAAGAAAGACGACTTCATTGCTTTGGGCGACTTGGTAAAAGCGCGCAAGAATACTGAAAATGTCGTGATCTACCTCTCAACTGCGCCGAAGTTCTTTGCGCAAGCCTGTGAAAACCTTGCCGAAATCGGTTTGAATGCCGATAACGTGCGCGTGGTTCTGGAAAAACCGCTGGGTACAGACCTGGCCTCTTCCCAACAGATCAATACAGATGTGGCTCGTTATTTCAAAGAAGAACAAATCTACCGCATCGACCATTACTTGGGTAAAGAAAGCCTGCAAAACCTGCTGGCTCTGCGTTTTGCCAATGTGATGTTCGAGCCTTTGTGGAACAATAAATATATTGAAAGCGTACAGCTGACCATCGCCGAGCAGTTGGGCGTGGAAGAACGCGGTGAGTTTTACGACATTACCGGCGCATTGCGCGATATGGTGCAAAACCACTTGATGCAAATGCTCTGTATGACCGCCATGGAAGCACCCGCCAGCTTGGATGCCGATGCCGTACGCGACGAGAAAGTGAAAGTCATCAAATCTCTGAAACCGCTGACCATCGAGTCCGTCAATGAAAATGTTATTCGCGGCCAATATGTTGCAGCAAACGGCATGAACGGCTATCTGGAAGAAGTCAACGTTCCGCAAGACAGCTTTACTGAAACCTATGTCGCCATCAAAGCCGAAATCGAAAATGAGCGTTGGAAAGGCGTACCTTTCTACCTGCGTACCGGCAAACGCATGGCAGGCAAAGTGGCGGAAATCGTGTTGAACTTCCGTCCGCTGCAAAACCATATTTTTGACAACAGCCAACCTGCGCCGAATCGTTTGGTTATTGAACTACAACCGACCGAATCTGTCCGCCTTTACACCCAAGTGAAAACCCCGGGTGCAGGCAACAAAGTCGAAGTTACACCGATTGGCGTGGACTTGGGCACAGCCGTCGAGGGCCGCCGCGCCGAGGCTTATGAGCGTCTGCTGCTGGATGTGATTAACGGCAAACTCGCTTTGTTCAACCGTCGTGACGAACTCGAAGCCGCTTGGGAATATGTGATGCCGATTTTGGAAAACTGGGCGAACAATACAACGCCTCCACATGCTTACGAAGCCCATTCTTGGGGTCCTGAAGCTGCGCGCGCGCTGTTGGCCCGTGACGGCAACAAGTGGCACGAAGAGCAATAATATTTCTTTCAGACGGCCTTGTTTTCCAACAAAAGGCCGTCTGAAACCATGAAAGGACGAAACATGTTTGTTTGGCACGAACAAGAAAACGCTGCAACTGCCGCGCAAGCTCTCGCCGATGCCGTTGCCGCCGCATTACAAACCGCGTTGAATGAGAAAGGCCATGCGGTTTTGGCTGTTTCCGGCGGTCGTTCGCCGATTGCGTTTTTTGAGGCTTTGTCACAAAAAGATTTAAATTGGCAAAATGTCGGTATTACTTTGGTGGACGAGCGTATCGTCCCGACCACGCATGCCGACAGCAATACAGGCTTGGTACGCGAATATCTGCTCAAAAATAACGCGGCCGTTGCCACATGGATTCCTGTTGTTGAAGACGGAAAGTCTGAAATTGAATTACAACCTGAAGTTGTCGTTGCTTACGCATTGAAACATTATAAGCAACCTGACGTACTGGTGTTGGGCATGGGCGGAGATGGGCATACGGCGTCGTTGTTCCCTCAAGCGCCTCAATTACAGGCCGCAATCAATGAAGCCAATGATCCGACATTGATTCATACCACGCCGGTTACCGCGCCGCATGAGCGTGTGAGCATGACTTTGGGTGCGATTGCCAAAACGCCGAATGTATTTTTGGCCATTCAAGGCGCAGAGAAAAAAGCGGTATTCGACAAGGCTGCTGCAAGGTCCGATACCGAATATCCGACCAGTCTGATTCTCAATCACCAAGGAATTAACTGCCATGTCTACTATGCACACTGAGGCTTATCCTCGTTTGGTCGCCGATATCGGCGGTACGAATGCCCGTTTTGCACTTGAAACTGCACCACAGGTCATTGAAAAGGCTGAAGTCTTGCCTTGTAAGGATTACGACACCATCGTCGATGCCGTCAAAACTTATTTGGAACGCGCAGGCAGTCCGAAAGTTTTGCACGCAGCCTTTGCGATTGCCAATCCGATTTTGGGCGACTGGGTGCAGATGACCAACCACCACTGGGCATTCTCCATCGAAACCACCCGTCAGGCTTTGAGTTTTGAAACGTTGATTCTGTTGAACGACTTTACCGCCCAAGCTTTGGCGGTAACACAAACCGATAAGAAAGACTTGATACAAATCGGCGGTCAAAAACCAATCGAATTTGCGCCTAAAGCCGTCATCGGCCCGGGTACCGGTTTGGGTGTTAGCGGTTTGGTGCACAGCGCTGCCGGCTGGGTAGCGTTGGCAGGCGAGGGCGGCCATACCAGCTTCCCGCCGTTTGACGATATGGAAGTGTTGATTTGGCAATACGCTAAAAACAAATACGGTCATGTTTCTGCCGAGCGTTTTTTGAGCGGCGCAGGTTTGAGCCTGATTTACGAAGTATTGGCCAAACGCGACGACATCAAACAATACCGTCTGAAGCCTTCTGAAATTACCGATAAGGCATTGAGCGGAACATCGCCTATTTGCCGTCAGACTTTGGATATTTTCTGCGCCATGTTGGGTACGGTCGCTTCCAATTTGGCTTTGACTTTGGGCGCGCGCGGCGGCGTGTATTTGTGCGGCGGGATTATCCCGCGCGTGTTGGATTACTTTAAAACGTCTCCATTCCGCAGCCGTTTTGAAAATAAAGGCCGCTTTGAAGCTTATCTTGCCGCCATTCCCGTGTATGTCGTATTGAGCGAATTTCCGGGCATCGTCGGCGCGGCCGCGGCATTAGACAATCATTTAAATAACGTTTAAATACACAAACGGCGGTGCAGGGCAGGGTACGCAAATGTACCTTGTCCTGAACGTCAAAGAATCAAAGGGTAGAGTATATGTTAAGTAAAATCAGCGAATCATTGTCCAATCTCTCCGGCGCAGAACGCAAAGTTGCCGAATCTGCGTTGGCCGAGCCGAAATGGTTCGTTCATGCAGCTGTGGCGGAAATCGCCGAGCGTGCATCCGTCAGTCAGCCGACAGTGATCCGTTTCTGCCGCAGTTTGGGTTACAAAGGCTTGCCTGAGTTCAAACTCGCTTTGTCTGCCAGCATCGGTCATGAAGGCATGCCTTACGTTCATGAAGAATTGAACGCTGATGACAACATGAGCAGCGTGGTCGAAAAAGTATTGGGCAATGCCGCAGCCTCCCTCTTGGGCGAGCGCCGCTTCCTGAAAGAGTCCGAGCTGGAAAACGCGATTGCCATTTTGATGCACGCGCGACGCGTTGAGTTTTATGGTGTCGGCAACTCCGGCATCGTTGCCCAAGATGCGCAGCACAAATTTTTCCGCTTCGGTATGTCTACCGTTGCCTATGTCGATACGCATACCCAGTTGATGGCGGCTTCCGTATTGACCGAGCAGGATGTGTTGGTGGCGATTTCCAATACCGGCTCATCTATCGAATTGTTGGACGCGGCCAGTATCGCCAAAGAAAACGGCGCAGCCGTTATCGCGCTGACCCGCAATGATTCGCCGTTGGCTCAAATGGCCGACTGCGTATTGAGCATTGCCACTCAGGAAAATGCAGAGCTTTATACGCCTATGGTGTCCCGTCTTCTGCAGTTGGCCGTTATCGACATTCTTGCCATCGGCTTGGCCTTGCGCTTGGGCGACACTGCCAGCACGCAACTGCAAAAAAGTAAAAAAAGCATACATAACAAACACATCGAATACGATAAAGATTGATTCTTCACTGATATATTCAGACGGCCTTAACCCACATCAAGGCTGTCTGAACCCTCAAAAAACGGAAACCCCCCGTTCCCGTTTCAGACGACCTCACGGCCGTTTTCTCAACAAAACTGTCCATTATCCAGGAGAGCATCCGATGAAACACCTTCACGATTTACCGGCTTGGTCAAAATTATGGATACATTTTGACGAAACCAAAGAACAACACATGCGCGAAATGTTCGA
>CAUSHT010000124.1:0-4576 GCA_963531275.1 uncultured Neisseria sp. | reverse complement strand
GGCGGCTCAAACGTTCAGTTTGCAGTAAACCCTGAAAACGGCGAGATGATTGTGATTGAGATGAACCCGCGCGTGAGCCGTTCGTCCGCGCTGGCTTCCAAAGCGACGGGCTTCCCAATTGCGAAGGTGGCGGCCAAACTGGCTGTCGGCTTTACGCTGGACGAGTTGCGCAACGACATCACCGGTGGCCGTACGCCAGCGTCGTTCGAGCCTTCCATCGACTATGTCGTGACCAAAATCCCACGTTTCGCATTTGAAAAATTCCCTGCCGCAGACGACCGCCTGACCACGCAAATGAAATCGGTGGGCGAAGTGATGGCGATGGGCCGCACCATTCAGGAAAGCTTCCAAAAAGCCCTGCGCGGCTTGGAAACCGGCTTGTGCGGCTTCAATCCGCGCAGCGAAGACAAAGCGGAAATCCGCCGCGAACTGGCCAACCCGGGTCCTGAGCGTATGCTTTTTGTCGCCGATGCGTTCCGCGCAGGCTTCACGCTGGAAGAAATCCACGAAATTTGCGCCATTGATCCTTGGTTCTTGGCACAAATTGAAGACTTAGTGAAAGAAGAAAAATCGGTTTCAGACGGCCAGTTGCAAGATTTGGATTACACCGCTTTACGCCGTCTGAAACGCAAAGGCTTCTCTGACAAACGTTTGGCACAATTGTTGAACGTAAGCGAAAAAGAAGTCCGCGAACACCGCTACGCGCTGAACCTGCATCCGGTTTACAAACGCGTCGACACCTGCGCCGCCGAGTTTGCCACCGAAACCGCTTATCTCTACTCCACTTACGAAGAAGAATGCGAATCCCGTCCTTCCGACCGTAAAAAAGTGATGATTCTCGGCGGCGGCCCAAACCGTATCGGTCAGGGTATTGAATTTGACTACTGCTGCGTTCATGCCGCACTCGCCCTGCGCGAATCCGGTTTTGAAACCATCATGGTCAACTGCAACCCAGAAACCGTATCCACCGACTTCGACACCAGCGACCGCCTGTATTTCGAGCCGCTGACGCTGGAAGACGTGTTGGAAATCGTCCGCACCGAAAACCCGTGGGGCGTGATTGTGCATTACGGCGGCCAAACCCCGCTCAAACTCGCCAACGCATTGGTTGAAAACGGCGTAAACATCATCGGCACATCTGCCGACAGCATCGACGCCGCCGAAGACCGCGAACGCTTCCAAAAAGTGTTGAACGACTTAGGTCTGCGTCAACCGCCTAACCGCATCGCCCACAACGAAGAAGAAGCCCTCGTTAAAGCCGAAGAAATCGGTTATCCGTTGGTTGTCCGTCCTTCTTACGTACTCGGCGGTCGCGCCATGCAGATTGTTCACTCAGCCGAAGAGTTGCAAAAATACATGCGCGAAGCCGTACAAGTTTCCGAAGACAGCCCTGTATTGCTCGACTTCTTCTTGAACAACGCCATCGAAGTGGACGTAGACTGCGTTTCAGACGGTCAAGATGTCGTTATCGGCGGCATCATGCAACACGTCGAACAAGCAGGTATTCACTCCGGCGACTCCGGCTGCTCATTGCCTCCATACTCTTTGGACGAAGAAATTCAAGACGAAATCCGCCGTCAAACCAAAGCCATGGCATACGCACTGGGCGTGGTTGGCTTGATGAACGTACAGTTTGCCGTACAAGACGGCGTGGTCTTCGTACTGGAAGTAAATCCACGCGCCAGCCGTACCGTACCGTTCGTATCCAAAGCCACCGGCGTACCACTCGCCAAAGTCGGCGCACGCGTGATGGCAGGCATTTCGTTGAAAGAGCAAGGCGTAGAAAAAGAAGTCATCCCGGACTTCTACGCCGTTAAAGAAGCCGTGTTCCCATTCATCAAATTCCCGGGTGTGGACACCATTCTCGGCCCTGAAATGCGCTCTACCGGCGAAGTCATGGGCGTAGGCGCAAGCTTCGGCGAAGCCTACTTCAAAGCCCAACTCGGCGCAGGCGAACGCTTGAGTACAACAGGCAAAGTGTTCCTCGCTGTACGCGACGAAGACAAACCGCTCATCGTCAAAACCGCACAAAACTTCCAAGCACTCGGCTACGGTGTCTGCGCCACACGCGGTACTGCCGAATACTTGAAAGAACACGGCATCATCGTGCAAGCGGTCAACAAAGTGCAGGAAGGCCGCCCACACATCGTGGACGCAATTAAAAACGGCGAAATCGCACTGGTGGTCAACACCGTCGGCAGCACAGTACAATCCGTTACCGACAGCCACAGCATCCGCCGCACCTCCCTTACCCAACGCGTACCGCAATACACCACCATCGCCGGCGGCGAAGCCATGAGCGAAGGCGCAAAAAGCCGCGAACACTTGGGCGTATACAGCGTACAGGAATTGCATGGCCGTCTGAAAAACAAAGCCTAATCAATCCTATCGGATTTAAATAGCTAAAAGGCCGTCTGAAACCTGATTGCTCAGTTTCAGACGGCCTTTGCATATTTCAAATTCCAACCGTCTGTCCATCAAAACAACCTTTTCTGCCATCTCCAAACAGGCAATAGCAACATGAAATATAATTTCGTTATTGATCGGATTCATACGACAAAATTGTTGTTTTTTCATCATAATCTAAAAATATCGAGTTTAACGCCTATTCTCCTTGCTTTATAATGGCCGTCCAAAATAAAAATACAATTAAAGCAGAAGCATGTCTTTGCAACTTAAGCAGATTTGCATAATTGAATATATGCTTTAATCATAATAATGATAAAATAATACGGCTTTCCTCTAAATTAAAGGGAAAACTGCACAAGAAACGGAAAATAAAATGAGTGTCGGATTATTGCGTGTTTTGGTTCAAAGCCAGACCATCTCAAATCAACAAGCGGAACATTACAACAACCTTTTACAATCAGGCAAAGAAATCCTGCCCAACCTGTTTTCAGACGGCATCATCTCCCCTAAAGCATTGGGAGAGTTGGTTGCGCGCGTATTCAGTTATCCCCTTTTGGATTTGCGCTATTACCCGCGCAATAATGTAGTCAGCGACATTCTGACGGAAGAGCAAATGGTGCAAAACCGTTGCATTCCGATTTTCAAACGCGGACGCAAGGTTTATTTCGCCGTATCCGATCCGACCCAAATCCAAAACTTTCAAAAAATCGCTTTTGCTTCAGGTTTAAGTGTCGACTTGGTGGTGGTTCCAGACGACCAGCTCAGCTCATTGCTGGAATGGCTGGGTCAACGCTCGACCACCATTCTGAAAGAAATCAACGACGAACATGAAGCAACGCAGCAATCTCAATCGCTTTATATCGACAATGAAGAAGCTGAAGACGGTCCTATCCCCCGTTTCATCCACAAAACCTTATCCGATGCCCTGAACGCGGGCGCATCGGACATCCACTTTGAATTCTACGAGCAAATGGCACGCGTCCGTTTCCGCGTGGACGGACAATTACGCGAAGTCGTACAGCCGCCTGTCGCCGTGCGCGGCCAGTTGGCATCGCGCATCAAAGTGATGGCGCGTTTGGATATTTCCGAAAAACGTATTCCGCAAGACGGCAGAATTCAAATTGCCTTCCATAAACACGGCCGTCCGATTGACTTCCGTGTCAGCACTTTGCCGACATTGTTTGGCGAAAAAGTGGTGATGCGTATCCTAAATTCCGATGGTACATCGCTCAATATCGACCAGCTCGGCTTAGAGCCTTTCCAAAAAGAAATGCTGCTTGAGGCCATCAACCGCCCTTACGGCATGGTATTGGTTACCGGTCCGACAGGTTCGGGCAAAACCGTTTCGCTCTATACCTGCCTGAGTATTTTGAACACGGAAGATGTGAACATTTCGACGGCAGAAGATCCGGCCGAGATTAACCTGCCGGGCGTCAACCAAGTCAACGTCAATGAGAAACAAGGCCTGACGTTTGCTGCCGCACTCCGATCCTTCTTGCGTCAAGATCCTGATATTATTATGGTCGGTGAGATTCGTGACTTGGAAACCGCTGACATCGCCATTAAAGCCGCCCAAACCGGCCACATGGTTTTCTCGACCCTGCATACCAATAATGCACCGGCCACGCTGTCCCGCCTTTTGAACATGGGTGTAGCGCCTTTCAATATCGCCAGCTCGGTCAGCCTGATTATGGCGCAAAGGCTGTTGCGCAGACTGTGCCCGAACTGCAAACGCGAAGTTGAACGCCCGCCGGTTCCGGCATTGAAAAAAGCCGGCTTTACCGATGCGGACTTAGCTCAAGATTGGAAACTCTACCGCCCGGTTGGTTGCGACAGCTGCCGCGGCAAAGGCTTTAAAGGCCGCGTCGGTATTTATGAAGTCATGCCGGTCAGCGATGAAATGCAAAAAGTCATTATGAACAACGGTACGGAAGTTGATATCATGAACATGGCCTATCAGGAAGGCATGGTAGACCTGCGTCGAGCCGGCCTCATGAAAGTCATGCAGGGCCTGACTTCTTTGGAAGAAGTAACTGCTCATACCAATGACTAAACTGCCATATTTTCGAAAATTACAATAAAGCGGCACGGGGAAACAGTCCGCTTTATTTCTTACTAACAAGGGATAACTCATGGCTCAAGCAGAGCAAAAAAGAAGTCTGTTCGG
>CAUSHT010000123.1:0-4600 GCA_963531275.1 uncultured Neisseria sp. | reverse complement strand
CCGTTTACGGCGACGGTATGCAAATCCGCGACTGGCTGTTTGTCGAAGACCACGCGCGCGCACTGTATCAGGTTGTTACCAAAGGTGTTGTCGGCGAGACCTACAATATCGGCGGCCACAATGAAAAAGCCAATATTGAAGTCGTCAAAACCATCTGCGCCCTGCTGGAAGAGCTTGTTCCTGAAAAACCGGCGGGTGTGGCACGTTATGAAGATTTAATTACTTTCGTACAAGACCGCCCCGGCCATGACGTGCGCTACGCCATCGATGCTGCCAAAATCGGCAGGGAGCTGGGCTGGAAACCGCAGGAAACATTCGAGTCCGGCATCCGCAAAACAGTACAATGGTATTTGAACAACAAAACCTGGTGGCAAAACGTATTGAACGGCAGCTACCGTTTGGAACGTTTAGGCACCGGAAAATAAGTTTTCAGACGGCCTGTTCCCATATTAGGCCGTCTGAAAATCACGCAAACACACACTACTCAGGAGAAAACCCATGAAAGGCATCATCCTTGCCGGAGGCAGCGGCACGCGCCTCTACCCCATCACGCGCGGCGTATCCAAACAACTGCTGCCCGTGTACGACAAGCCTATGATTTACTATCCCCTGTCCGTATTGATGCTGGCAGGAATCCGCAATATTTTGGTGATTACCACGCCCGAAGACAACGCCTCTTTCAAACGTCTGCTCGGCGACGGCAGCGATTTCGGCATTTCCATCAGCTATGCCGTTCAACCCAGTCCGGACGGCTTGGCACAGGCATTTATCATCGGCGAAGAATTTATTGGCAACGACAATGTTTGCTTGGTTTTGGGCGACAATATTTTCTACGGTCAATCGTTTACGCAAACATTGAAACAGGCCGCCGCCAAGACCCACGGCGCAACCGTATTCGGTTATCAGGTCAAAGACCCCGAGCGTTTCGGCGTGGTTGAATTTGACGAAAACTTCAACGCCCTGTCTATCGAAGAGAAACCGCAACAGCCCAAATCCGATTGGGCGGTAACCGGCTTGTACTTCTACGACCAACGCGTCGTCGAGTTCGCCAAACAAATCAAACCGTCCGCCCGCGGCGAATTGGAAATTTCCGACCTCAACCAAATGTATTTGGAAGACGGTTCATTGTCGGTACAACTTTTGGGACGCGGTTTCGCATGGCTGGACACCGGCACCCACGAGAGCCTGCACGAAGCCGCTTCATTCGTCCAAACCGTGCAAAACATCCAAGACCTGCAAATCGCCTGCCTGGAAGAAATCGCTTGGCGCAACGGTTGGCTTTCCGATGAAAAACTGGAAGAGCTGGCTCGCCCGATGGCAAAAAACCAATACGGCCAATATTTGCTGCGCCTGTTGAAAAAATAATGTTTGAGGCCGTCTGAAACTTTTCAGACGGCCTTTAGATGAAAGATAAAACGATGAACATCATTGATACCGCCATTCCTGACGTAAAACTGCTTGAACCCAAAGTCTTCGGCGACTCGCGCGGCTTTTTTATGGAAACCTTCCGCGACGAGTGGTTCAAGACCCAAGTCTGCAACCGCACCTTCGTGCAGGAAAACCACTCCAAATCCAGCAAAGGCGTATTGCGCGGTCTGCACTATCAAACTGAAAACACACAAGGTAAACTTGTGCGCGTGGTTGTCGGCGAAGTATTCGACGTAGCCGTCGATATGCGTAAAGATTCCCCCACGTTCGGCAAATGGGTAGGCGAGATCTTGTCCGCAGAAAACAAACGCCAACTGTGGGTACCCGAAGGTTTCGCTCACGGCTTCTATGTACTGAGCGATGAAGCCGAGTTCGTCTATAAATGCACGGATTATTACAATCCCAAAGCCGAACACTCGCTGATTTGGAATGATCCGACCGTCGGCATCGACTGGCCGCTACAAGGCGAGCCGAACCTGTCGCCTAAAGACTTGGCAGGCAAAGTATTGGCCGAAGCAGTCACGTTTTAAGACTATTCAGGCCGTCTGAAAGAATGTTCCTCTTTTCAGACGGCCTACAAATCCATTAATAACAATAATCGACGAAAACGCATTGTGAAAAACGCCTACATTCCCTCTCGCGGCATCCGCAAAATCCCCCATCTCTCCACCCTATTGCCTGAGTTTCATATCTGCAAAGACGGAAAAGGAGCAGAGGCTGTTGTCGGCTGGGGTTTGCGCCCAACGACACACAAAGCACGTGCTTTCGCCGCTGAACACCAGCTTCCCTTTATTGCGTTGGAAGACGGCTTTTTACGCTCGCTCGGACTGGGCGTCGCCGGTTATCCGCCCTACTCCATCGTCTATGACGACATCGGCATCTACTACGACACCACCCGTCCTTCGCGTTTGGAACAACTGATTCTCGCCGCCGATACCATGCCGTCTGAAACCTTGGCTCAGGCGCGGCAGGCGATGGATTTCATTCTGCAACACCACCTGTCCAAATACAACCACGCGCCCGAACTTTCAGACGATCATCCTTTACGTTCCCCATCCAAGCCTGAAACTGTCCTCATCATCGACCAAACCTTCGGCGATATGGCTATCCAGTATGGCAGCGCAGACGCCTCTACGTTTGAACTGATGTTTCAGACGGCCTTGAATGAAAACCCACAAGCCGATATCTGGATCAAAACCCATCCCGATGTTTTGTGCGGCAAAAAACAAGGCTATCTGACCCGGCTGGCGCAGCAACACCGCGTCCATCTTCTGGCAGAAGACATCAATCCGATTTCTTTGTTGCAAAACGTCGATAAAGTTTATTGCGTTACCTCGCAAATGGGTTTTGAGGCGCTTTTATGCGGCAAACCGCTGACTACCTTCGGCCTGCCGTGGTATGCCGGATGGGGCGTAAGCGACGACCGCCATCCTGAAATCAACCGCCTTGTCCAAACCCAACGCCGCGCCACCCGCAACTTACTGCAGCTCTTCGCCGCGGCCTATCTGCAATACAGCCGCTACCTCAACCCCAATACCGGCGAAGCGGGCAGCCTCTTTGATGTTATCGACTATCTGGCGACGGTCAAACGCAAAAACGACAAATTGCGTGGCGAGTTATATTGCGTCGGCATGTCTTTGTGGAAACGCGCGGTTGCCAAGCCGTTCTTTAACGTACCCTCATGCCGTCTGAAATTTATCTCTTCCATCCAAAAACTGGCCGGGGTCAAACTGTCCGACGATGCACGCATCCTTGCCTGGGGCAACGGCAAAGAGGCCATCGTCCGTTTTGCCGAACAACACCACATCCCCCTGCTGCGTATGGAAGACGGCTTTATCCGCTCGGTCGGGCTTGGTTCTAATTTAGTCCCGCCGCTGTCGCTCGTTACCGACGATATGGGTATTTATTTCAATGCCGAAACCCCGTCCCGTCTTGAACACATCCTGCAAAACCAAAACTTCGACGATCAAGACTTTCAGACGGCCTTGAAGCTGCAAAAAATGCTGACCGAAAACCGCATCAGCAAATACAACGTCGGCAGCTCGGACTTTACCGCCCCATCAACCGACAAAACCGTGATCCTCGTTCCCGGCCAGGTTGAAGACGATGCGTCTATCCGCTACGGTTCGCCCCAAATCTACCGCAATCTGGATTTGCTCCGTACCGTACGCGAACGAAACCCCGATGCTTATATCATCTACAAACCGCATCCCGATGTAGTCAGCGGTAACCGTATCGGCCATATCTCCCCTGAAGATACGGCACGATATGCTGACCAAACTGCCGAACAAGCCGACATCCTGACTTGTCTCCAATACGCAGACGAAGTTCACACCATGACTTCGCTGACTGGTTTTGAAGCCCTGTTGCGCGGCAAAAAAGTCAGCTGCTACGGCCTGCCTTTTTACGCAGGTTGGGGGCTTACCCAAGATCTGCTCCCCATTCCACGCCGCAGCCGCAGGCTTGAGCTTTGGCAGCTGATCGCCGGCACGCTCATCCACTATCCCGACTACATCCACCCCGAAACCCATCAGGCCATCAATGCGGAAACTGCAGCCCAAATCCTGATACGACAAAAAAATATGCAAAAAAACAACAACGGATTACATCGTGGGTACTTTGCCAAAAAATTAGGTAAAATCAAACAACTATATCGATCTTTAAAATAAATGCCATCAAAATTAACAATGCGTCATAAACCGGCTTCAATTGCGGTATCATTGCTTTTGCATCGTTAATACGCTTGGCGTATGCTTAAAAGTTCAACCCAAAACTATTACATAAAAAACAAAATCACATTGCGACATGAAACAGCCCGTCCTCCAAAACAACCTGCAAAACTTGCTTGAAAGCGCAGAAAACATCCTGCTGCTTCAAGGCCCTGTCGGCGATTTTTTTCAGCGCCTCGCCGACTGGCTGACCGCAAACGGCAAAACCGTGCATAAATTCAACTTTAATGCAGGCGACGACTATTTTTATCCGCCCACTCAAGCGCATACCGTTGCGTTTAACGACAGCTACGATGCCTTTCCTGAATTTTTGCGAAAATACATCGTTCAACATCACATTCAGGCCGTTGTCTGCTTTGGCGACACACGTCCCTACCATCTTCTGGCCAAACGCATTGCAAACGAAAACCAAGCCAGTTTCTGGGCATTTGAAGAAGGCTATT
>CAUSHT010000122.1:0-4676 GCA_963531275.1 uncultured Neisseria sp. | reverse complement strand
CTGCCAGCACGCCCAACAGAATCAAACTGCCCGCAATGGTTTGCACCTGCCGCATAATATCCGGTGCGGCACGGTCGGCAACAATAGGAAGTCCTGTAGCCTTCCATGCCTGTAAACCACCTTCTAGAATATAGCATTCTCGACCTTGGCCAAGCACTGACAATATTGTTTCTGCCCGTGTTGTACGTTTACCGCTCAGACAATAAAAAATCAGGCACGAGGCTGTATCATCAGGCAGTTTGTCTCGCTGCCGTTCAGGCGGAAGGGATAATGCACCGCCAATATGTCCGCCCCGATATTCGGCTTGGCTTCGGATATCTACTGCCAACGCGCCGTCACGGATTTTTGCCGTTGCTTCGGAAGGCGTAATTCGCGGGAGTTGTCCGACCGTACTCATGTTTTGCCTTCGTTATTTTTTGTTGATGTGGCAGGTGTTGATGCCCAATAAGCTGTACAGCGCGCAGTTGCCAATCAGTGCTGTAGCCAGAGGGATGATGCCCAGCCAACCCCACCAGCCAATTTGTCCGGTAGCAGCTGCAGCAATCAGTGCGACACCGATAACAATACGGATAACGCGATCCAAAGTACCCAAGTTTCGTTTCATTTTATTGCTCCTTGTTTCAGAATGAATTGTCTATAAATAAACACATATAATAAAAATCATATATAAGAAATATTATATCCTTTGAAATGACTTTGTCAAATGGTTTACAGCAAAAGTGTAATTAATATTTGTATTGTATTTTTTAAACACACAAATAGAATCAATCTCCAACGTCATGGTTAAATGTAAAAATACAGCCTTTATTTTTTAGAGGTACTGGAGATGATCTATGTAAGATGTTATTTATATTGGAAGAATGAGTAGTCAGTTTTCAGAAGGAATCAAATCATGACCGATTCGGAAAAGAAGTCCAATGGAGACGATTTAAAGACTGGATAATCCGTTGTGTAACTAGCAAGGGAGAGGAAATACTTTAAAATCAAATTGTTTACGAATTATAAAAGGCCGTCTGAAAATTGAATCTCAGACGGCCTTTGGCTTCTTTATAACGTCGTTCGTATCATTAGAAACGATAGTTCACGCCCAAGGCAAATTCGCGGCCGCGTTCGTAGAAGGGCACGCGTCCGTTGCCGTCAGGGAAGCGTTGGCTATGCGAACGGTATTGCTTATTGCCGATGTTGTTGACGGCGAAGTTGACGTTCAGGTTGTCTTTTTTCAGTGGCTGCCAGTTGGCGTAGATGTCGTGTACGCCGTAGCCGGCTTTCTTGCTGTGTATCGTGCCTTGTCCGCGGGCGACGTCGGTGTATTTCACGCTTTGGGCGTAGCGGCCGCGCCAGCCGATTTCGAGTTTGGGGTTTTCAAACTGATAAGACAGGCCGGTCAGCCATTGGTGGCCGGTGTTCCAGAAGGTGAACGAACTTTCGTGGTCTTCTGCTTGAATCGGGCTTTCGCCGTAGTACATTTCGCCGTTCAGGCGGGGTTTGACGTAGGATACGCCGGCGCGTGCGGTCAGGCCGCCCCAGCGGTAGGACGCGTCAAGTTCGTAGCCGTAGGTTTTGAGCGTGCCGCCGTTGTAAATCTTGCCGCGTTCGGTGATGGAGGCGGTGTTGTTGTTGATTTTTGCCCAACGATAGACGATGAGGTCTTTGATGCGTTGGTGGAACACGCTGCCGCTGACGTTGAAGTTGTCGTTGCGCCATTTGAAGCCCAATTCGGCACGGCGGGCGGTTTCGGCTTTGAGGTTGCTGTCCAAATCGGCGGCGGCGCCTGCGCGTTCGTTAGCTAACAGGGCTTCGTTCAGACGGGGCGCTCGGCTTGCCTGATTGAGGTTTGCCAAGAGGGAGAAGTTGTCGTTGATGTCCCAAATCGCGCCGATGCTGGGGTTGAGCTGACCGTGCGACGCGCTTTGTTTGCTGGCGGCGTTGTATTTGAAATGGTCGTAACGCAGGCCGGTGGTCAGGGTAACGGGGTGCAGGTTCCAAATGCCTTCCGCGTACACGCCGTATTCGGCTTTTTTCTCTTTGTCGCGGTCATACAGGCCGAGAATTTTCAGCCACGCGCCTTTGTCGGACGGCTCGGAGGTTTCGTGGCGGTAGTTGACGCCGTATTTCACCAAGTGTCCGTCGCCGAACGAGCTGGCGAGGTTCAGATTTGCGCCGGTTGCTTTGATTTTGCTTAACTCAAGCTTGCCGATGGGAACGCCGCCTTGCGCCGTGCCGGAAGCTTGAGCTTTTGGAGAAGGCGCGCCTTTAGGCGGCTTGGTGTCGTCGGTATTGATTTGGAAGACGTTGGCGTCGATTTTGTCGATGAAGCCGACGTTGCGGCCGCGGTATTCCAGATTGTAGGATTGCTCTTTTTGGTAAGTACCGTCCACGCCGACGTAGCTGTCAACGTTTTGGAACTCGGCTTTGTCGGTGCGGTTGCCTTTTTGGTATTCCTGACGGTAGGTCAGGCGGATGCCGTGGTCGTCGTTGAAGTCGTAGCCGAGTTTGGCGAGGTAGCTGTGCTGTTTCAGACGACTACCCCGGTTGACATTGCCGTTGCCGTCTTTGTAGTCGCGGTTATTGAGGAAGTTGCCCGCAAACAGGGCATCGAAGCCGTTTTGATAGCCGTAAACCGCCGCGTTGCCCGTTGAGCCTTTATTGCTGCTCAAGCCCGCGCCGAGTTTGAAGCCGAAAGGTTTGCCATCGGTCAGCAGGTCTTTTGCGTCAACCGTCGTCACGCGGATGGTACCGCCGACCGCACCTAAGCCCGCACTCGCCGCGCCCGTGCCTTTTTCGACGTTGATGCTTTTCACCAAAGCGGGGTCAAGCTGGAAGCGGCTTTGGTGGTGGAAAATTTTGGTGGATTGGCTGGTGCGGTGCCGTCCACTTCCAAATTAATCTTGTCTTCGCCGACGCCGCGGATGCTGTAAAACTGCGCCACGCCGTTGCCGCCGCCGACATCCATACCGATTTGGTCTTTCATGACTTGTTTCAAATCGGTCGAAGTTTCGCGGTCAAGCTGGTTGCGGGTTACGCGGGTCGGTACGGCGGTACCGGTAACCTTAATTTCATTCAGTTCGGCAGTTTCTGCGGGGCGCGTATTTTCGGCATGGGCGAAGCCTGTTGATAGTGCAAGTGTAATGAGACTAAGGCGGAATACAGGAAAAGAGGTTTTATTCATGATTTTTCCCAAGGAATAAAAAATTGACCGCTTATTCTAATTATTTTAATAATGATTATCAAACTATAAATAAATGTAAAAGAATATATTGGTCTTATTTTGATTTGTAGTTTGAATATTTTTATAGATATCAATTGGTTTATTTGTGGTTAAATTTTGTAAAACTATTTTGAGAGAAAATATGTTGAGGCTTACTTTTTTGAAACTGAAGAAAAGGGATGAGTTGAATATTTATCGATGATCAATATTGTGTATAAGGGTTTTAAAAGGCCGTCTGAAAAGTGTTTTTCAGACGGCCTTACTACTTCTTTTTTACAGCAAAGGACTCATCAGGCGGACGGCATTTTCTACGAGGCCGCGGAGTTTGGAGCGTTGTTGCCATGATTTGATGGCAATGTAGCTGCTGTTTTTGAGGTAGTCACGTTGGAGGTTGCAGATTTGTTTGGTGGTGTCGCGATCGTAGATGGCGAGGCTGATTTCGAGGTTGAGGAAGAAGCTGCGCATGTCCATATTGACCGTACCGAAGAGGGAGTAGTCTTCGTCTATGGTCAAGGTTTTGGCATGCAGAAGGCCGCCTTCAAACATGGCGATTTTGACACCGGCTTCCAGCAGCATAGGGTAGTAGGCGCGTGAGGCGTAGCGTACCATCAGTGAGTCGACTTTGGCGGGCAGTATCAGGGTTACTTTGACGCCGCGTTTGGCGGCGACGGTTAATGCCATAAGAAGCGGCTCGTCGGGGACGAAGTAGGGGGTGGTAATTGTGATTTGTTTGGTAGCGGCATAGATGGCGCTGATGATGGTTTCGTAGATGACGAAGCTGCTTTGCTCGGGGGCGGAGGGAATGATTTGGGCAACAATATTGCCTTGCTGCATTTTTTCGGGAAGGATTTGGGGCAGCAGGTTTTTTGCTTGGTTGAGGTATGTTTGTACGTTTTGGAGGTTTTTATCGGTTTCGACGGCAAGGTCGGCGAAGAAGACGGCTGACAGCTCCAGTACCATAGGCCCTGTGCAACGCATCATGGCATCTATCCATTCGCCGACGCCTGAGTTTTGTTTGAAGTAGCGCGGATCGACGAGGTTGAAGCTGCCGGTGTAACCGATTTTGCTGTCGATAACGAGGAGTTTACGGTGGTTGCGCAGGTCGGTGCGTGTGAATAATGTACGCCAGATGCCGACAGGTAATGAGGTATGTACTTCAACGCCGGCTTG
Source organism: uncultured Neisseria sp. (assembly GCA_963531275.1). Taxonomy (GTDB): domain Bacteria; phylum Pseudomonadota; class Gammaproteobacteria; order Burkholderiales; family Neisseriaceae; genus Neisseria. Next base: position 298 of record CAUSHT010000122.1, on the reverse strand, counting down.
GCGCAGTTTCTCTACCCAATCGCTTTCAAGAAAGCTCCTGCTGCCGACGGCGTCGGCCAGTATGGCGCAGTCTACGCCTCTGGCTTTGGCGGCAAGGATTTCATTTAGAATTTCTTCAATGCGGCCTTTGGGTTCGATAATGTAAAAGGCCAACAGGCAGGAATGGGCTGCGCCGTGTATGTCGGCAAGCATGCTGTCGATGATGGTGTCGGTAGTTGAGAGCAGGCTCATGGCGTTGCCTCGGGTTGCACCCAGCCCCGTTCCTTTTTCGGCAACTTTACTGATGCCGTGGTAACGT
>CAUSHT010000121.1:0-4683 GCA_963531275.1 uncultured Neisseria sp. | reverse complement strand
CTGACGGAAAGCTGCCCTTTGGTCAGCGTACCGGTTTTATCGAACACGACATCGTCAATTTGGGCAAGCGTTTCCAGGCTTTGTTTGCCGCTGATGAGAATGCCGTCTTTGGCCAGCGCACCGGTCGAAGCGGCCAGCGCGGTCGGCGTGGCAAGCGACAAGGCACACGGACAGGTAATGACCAGCAGGGCAACGGTAATCCACAAGGCGGTGTGCGCGTCGGCATACCAAGCCCAGCCGATAAAAACGGGAATAGCAAGCAAGAGTTCGCCAAACACAAAACTGGACGCGTATTTTTCGGCCAACTCGGCGGCACGCGGTTTTTGCGCCAGCGCACGGTCGAGCAGTTTGACAATATGGGACAGGCGCGTGTTGCCGCCGGTATGGTCGGTACGGATGATTAAAGGGCTACTGGTGTTGAGCGTGCCGGCAGTTACTTTTTCAGACGGCCTTTTCACGATGGGCAGGCTTTCGCCGGTCAACATGGCTTCGTTAACTTCGCTCTCGCCGGACAAAACCGTACCGTCCACCGGAATGACTTCGCCGGGCTTCACAACAATCGTATCGCCGATATTGAGGCGGACGACTGCAGCTTCCTCGATGGCTTCGCTTTCCGGATAAGCCGGCAAACGGTGGCAGAATGCCGGAACCAGTTTGACCAACCGCTCCGCAGCATCGCCTGCTTTGCGTCGGGCAATCTGTTCCATAAAACGCCCACCCAGTAGGAAAAACAGCAGCATGGCGATGGATTCAAAATACATGCCCTGCCCTGCGTTGGTAGCCAAGCTGTAAATACCGGCGATAAAGGTCATCACAATGGCAATGGCAATCGGCGTATCCATGCCGACACGGCGGTTTTTCCAGTCGCGCCATGCGCCGCGGTAAAACGGCAACGCGCTGTAAAACACAACGGGCAACACCATCAAAAAGCCGCCCCAATGCAGGATTTCCAAATAAAGTGGCTCGATGTCGCCGCCGTAAAAATAAGTCGGCAGGGCAAACATCATCGTCTGCATCATACCCAGACCGGCCACGGCCAATCTGACGATAAACTGTTTGCGCTCCTTCTGCGCCTGCGCTTCGATTTTTTGCGCATCATAAGGCGCGGCGGTATAACCGGTTTGGCGGATTTTCAGCAAAATGTCCGACAATTCGATGTGGGCGCTGTCCCACACCACGCGGCAGCGGTGGGTACTGTAATTCAAATCCACGCGTACCACGCCCTTCATGCGCAACAACTGCTGCTCAATCAGCCACACGCACGCGGCGCAGGTAATGCCGCCCAGCATCAACACCGCCTCGCGCTCATCCCCTGCGCCGACCTCGACAAAATCCGCCTGCACTTCGGGCAAATCGTACAGCTTTAATTGCGACAACACTTCCGGCGGCGGCAATTCGGATTTTTCCGCGTCGGCAGTACGCTGTTTGTAATAATTGCCCAAACCGGCATCGATAATACTCTGCGCCACCGCTTGGCAACCGGCGCAGCAGGTTTCGTGTTCTTCGTCTTCAAAACGAACCGTCAGATGCAGATGCTCCGGGACTTCAAGTCCGCAATGGAAGCAGTTTTTTTGGGGATGTGTGGAAGATGTCATAATGTGTTCGATTTATTTTTCAGACGGCCTGAAACAATCGTTTCAGGGTGTTACATTTTAGCAAAAAGCGTTTTTCCGCCTCATTTCATTTACTTTTGAATTAATAGACTGTCGAATTTTATAAAAAATATGGAAAACAAAGTATTGACCGTTTATCAAATGATGAACGGTAACATATAAATACCGTTTATCTTTAAAAACTTCCAATTATTTTAATGTAAAAATGGAACTTTTTTAAAAATCCAAATACATTTTTTATTGACCTCAATCCATTTAAGCAGCATACTTTAGGCATTCCGCGAAGACGGAAATAAAAAACACACATTTACTTATAAAACTAACTTATTGGGAAACCTCACCATGATTGATCGCCTTATGCCTATCTTCGCCGTTATCGGCATTTTGTCCAGCACCGTATACCTGAGCCTCGCCGCTTGGATGCTTTACGAAAGCGTGTTCAAAAAGAAAAGCCCTCTGTCGGCATAATCCTCAGATTTAGAATTTTACGGTAAGGCCGTCTGAACATTCAGACGGCCTTGTTTCATTCCATACTATCAAGCACTTTTCTGTACGGCCAATTCAATCATCGCTTCGCGTAAACCGTCCAAGCCCAAACTTTCGGCAACGGAAACATTCACGCCGACGGCATGCCCAGAGTTGTCGCGCAAAATGCCTGCTTCACGTATACCCGACGGCAGCAAATCAATTTTGTTGTACACCACCAATTGCGGAATTTCATGCGTGCCGATTTCTTCCAAGACTTCGTTGACATCGTCCATCTGCCGTTCAAAATCGGGATTGGACGCATCAACGACGTGAAGTAGTACATCCGCCATCGCCGTCTCTTCCAAAGTAGCGGAAAACGCCGACACCAGCTTGTGCGGCAAATCGCGGACGAAGCCGACGGTATCGGTCAAAATCACGCTCGCCTCATGCGACAGGAAAAGCCGACGCGCAGTGGTATCCAAAGTGGCGAACAACTGGTCTTTCGCCAATACGTCCGCTTTAGTCAAACGGTTGAACAGGCTGGATTTTCCGGCATTGGTATAGCCGACAATGGCAAAGGTTTTCAGACGGCCGCTCATGCGCGATTTGCGGCGTGTGGCGCGTTGTTTGCGGACATCGGCAAGCTGTTTTTTCAATGCCGTGATTTTTTGTCCGATTAAACGGCGGTCGGTTTCCAACTGGGTTTCGCCCGGCCCTTTCAAGCCGATGCCGCCCTTCTGGCTTTGCAAATGTCCATAACCGCGTACCAGCCGTCCGCTCAAATGGTTCAACTGGGCCAGTTCCACCTGCAACTTACCTTCCTGCGACTGGGCGCGTTTGGCAAAAATCGCCAAAATCAAACCCACTCTGTCGAGTACGCGGCATTGAAGCTCTTTTTCCAGATTACGCTCTTGTGTCGGCGTGAGTTCGTGGTTGAACACGACCAGCCCGACATCATGCTGCTTGACCACTGCCGCCAACTCTTCCGCCTTGCCCGTACCGACAAACAAAGCCGGATGCGGTTTGTCGCGGCGTGAAGTTTCGATAGAAACCAAATCGCCGCCGGCCGCGCTCACCAATTCTGCCGCTTCGGTCAAAGCCGTCTGAAAGCCGCGCTCGCGCGTTTCGTTTGCGCCGGAATAGTCCGCCGTCAGTATCACGCCGACCAAGAGGACGCGTTCGGGCTTTTCCAAAGATTTATCGACGGAAAACAGATTGCGCTTGCTCAAAAAATTTCCTTTCAGACGGCCTGACGGATGAGTCAAAGTCCTGATTAACGGTTTTTCAAAATATCGGCAAAATATTCGGTCACTTCTGCCAAACGTCCACCTTGCGCGGCATAAGGCTGCATTACGGCCACCAGCTGCTCCAACACTTCGCGCGTTTCGGTTTGCGCGTGTTCGCGGTAGAGCCACATATTTTGCATGGTCACCGTGGTCAATGCCTCGCGTACATTCAGCAAGAGCAAGTGTCGGCAAGATTCATAGCCTTGGCGCAAATCGCCGGCCGCATAAGCGGTAACCGACAATTCATAGTCGATGTCCAACTGATAAACATTGTTTTGGACAAAAAGAATATCGTCTTTCGGGAACAGAATCCGTTTCGCCATCAGACCGATTGCATGGGAAATACGGTATTTTCCCTCCTGGCGCAGCATGGTTTGCGCAAGGTAGAGACACTCGGCACGGCGCGGGTTGTAATCGTAGCCTGCCAACCAAGTCGCCAAAGCTTCATCGCGTTTGCCCATTAATTTGTAGCACTCGCCCAGCTGTTGGTAAGAAACCGTTACTTCTTCGACCCAACCGCCCAACTCGATGCGTTTTTTAAACCATTCGCTCGCGCGCTCGGGCATATCGGAGTCCCAATAAGAGCGCGCCGCATAAAAGGCGTAACGCGGTTTCAGGTCTTCATCTTCAGGGCTGTAAAACGCTTTTTCCAAAGAAACGGCGTCAAGCAGGTATTTGTTCGCCATATTGCTGCGCGCGCCGAAACGGCCACTGAGAACCATATAGTCGCCATGAAGCGTGGCTTCGCTGGTATCTTGTTTGTCGGTTTCGATAAATTCGTGCAACACGCCGCGCCAGTAGAATGTGCCGTCATTGCGCAACAACAGCGGACGGTAATAAATCACGCTGCCCGTAGCATTTCTTATGCGGAGGCGGTAACGGTCGGCCGTCAGTTCAGGCAATTCCAATTTGCCTTCAAAGCGGTCGTCCGCATCAAAAATCAACACGTAATCGGTTTTACCTTTTGCGTGTTTCAACGCCTGATTGCGGTTGTATGCAAAATTTTGCCAACCATCATGATGAATCTCGCCCGCGATGCCCTTTGCATCGAAAAAGCGGCGGATCACGCCGACGGTATCATCGGTCGAGCCGGTGTCGCTGATGACATAGTAGTCAAGTTTGATGTGGTCGGTGATGTTGGCCAGTGTTTCTTCGATGATTGCCGCTTCGTTTTTGACAATCATATTCAAGCAGATGGTTTGGAACATTTTCAATAGCCGCATTGGTTTGGAAAGGTATTATTTTACTTTAGCATTTTGTTTTTTGCACACAAAATACTCAGGCCGTCTGAAGATTGCCTTTCAGACGGCCTGAAG
>CAUSHT010000120.1:0-4730 GCA_963531275.1 uncultured Neisseria sp. | reverse complement strand
TGAATTGTCTGATTTTGCCCTAAATTAATGACACAAGATTGATTTTTCGGCATGATTAACTACTAGGAAGCAGGCACTTCATGATTGTTTGAAGGCATCGAGTATTGACAGTTTGCCTTGCGCTTCTTTATAGTGCAACCTGATATATCCGATTTGCCGCTGTTTTGATACTGCGGCCTGTATATTGGTACTTTGCAGCGGTTGCTTTCCTAGTCCGCCGCATAACAATTTGATGAGGGAATAAAATGACCAAACAGCTGAAATTAAGCGCATTGTTCGTTGCCTTGGTTGCCTCTGGCACCGCAATGGCCAGCGAAGCGCATACCAAACACGGTTATACCGTAAGCAGCCAATCTCAAGAAATCGTCCGTAACAACTACGGCGAATGCTGGAAAAACAGCTACTTCGACAAAGCTACCCAAGGCCGTGTTGAATGTGGTGATCGTGAAGCAGTTGCTCCCGTACAACAAGATCCTGAGTATGTTGACGAGACTGTTGCCCTGTCTACTAAAACTCTGTTCGGCTTCGACAAAGACAACCTGCGTCCTGAAGCTCAAGAAAAACTGGACGCTTTGGCTCAACGCCTGAGCAACGACAGCGTACAAACTGTACGTGTTGAAGGTCACACTGACTTCATGGGTTCTGAAGAATACAACCAAGCTCTGTCTGAGCGTCGTGCTAACGTAGTTGCTAACTACTTGGTAGGCCGTGGCGTTGCTTCTAGCAAAATCTCTGCAGTAGGTCTGGGCGAGTCTCAAGCTCAAATGACTGCTACTTGTGAAGCTGAAGTTGCTAAACTGGGCAAAAAAGTTTCTAAAGCTAAGAAACGTGCTGCCCTTATCGCTTGTATCGAGCCTGACCGTCGCGTTGATGTTAAAATCCGCAGCGTTGTTACTCGTCAAGTTGCTCCAGGCCAAACTATCGAAGGTCAAGGCGAATTGCCTGCTACTGATGAAGGTTGGATCCCAGCTCCTTACAATGGCGTTCACGGTTACGCTAAACCTTAATCGGTTTGTGAAAAATGCCCTGCAATATGCAGGGCATTTTTTTATGGTTTATATTTGAAGAGTCGGAGAATTTATGATTCAAAATAAAAGGCCGTCTGAAAGACTTTTTTCAGACGGCCTTTTGTTAAGACAGATTAGTTTGGCTTGGGCCATTTCCATACGCAGATGGCTGCCAGTATCGTACAAATCAAAAAGATGATACTGGATAAGCCGTGCCAAACGCCGAATGTTCCGCCTACTAGGGACAGCAGCCAGTTATCCAGCCCATACTTGTGTGCTTCGATAACAGGCGTAACCAAAAGATGGTTGCAGGCTAAGAGTAGCCAAAGTACCAAGATCCACCAAGAAAGTGATGCTAGTTGCCGTCTGAAAAAGGCATAGGCTGCGCCAAAAATAACTAAGCCACATAGTGCTGTAATGGCAAATAAAATGCCGGCAATTTCTCCCGCCTGCATTTTGGGCAGGAGGCGAAACAGGATAGGGGCGGTAACATAGCCTGCTGTCAGCTGCATACCGAGCCACATAACGGCAGCGGTTTGGGTAATTTTGTACAGTAGATTCATTATGTTTCTCCTGAGAATATTTCACTTTTTCTATTATGGTGTTTTTAGGTACAACAAAAGGCCGTCTGAAAATGTTTTCAGACGGCCTTTTGTTTATTTAAATATATTGCACGGCAATGATGTCATATTCACGTACGCCGCCGGGTGCTTGAACTTCTGCAACGTCGCCTTCTTCTTTGCCAATCAGGGCGCGGGCAATGGGGGAGCCAACGTAGATTTTGCGTTCTTTGATGTCTGCCTCATCTTCACCGACAATTTGGTAGGTAACTTGTTCTTCGGTTTCCAAATCTTCCAGTGTTACAGTTGTGCCGAACACGATTTTGCCTTCTGCATGGATTTCGGCAGGGTTGATGATATGCGCCATAGAGAGTTTGTGTTCCAACTCGGCGATGCGGCCTTCGATAAAGCCTTGACGCTCTTTGGCGGCTTCGTATTCTGCGTTTTCAGACAAGTCGCCGTGCGAACGTGCTTCGGCGATGGCTTCAATGACTTCTGGACGTGCTACGCTTTTTAGGTGTTGAAGTTCTTGTTTCAACAATTCTGCACCGCGGACGGTCAAAGGGATTTTTTGCATTGAGTTCTCCATGAAAGCATGATGATGCTTTTAAAATTTTATCCGGCCACGCGCGGTAGCCGGATTGGAAATAAAAATACAAGCCGCCAAAGCTTGGCGGCTTGATGAATAAATAAGTAATGCCTGTATTCTACCAAATTCTGCCGAAACCGCAATGATTAAAACGGATTTTCAGTAAAGTGTTGTTTTCTGTCTATTTTGTTTTTTCAGACGGCCTGCAAACTAAATATTGAAGTATTTCAAAGCTACGCTTGAAAAACGGTTTCGTAAATGAATGGTTTTGATTAAAATGCTTGCTAATAATCCTTAAGGATTAGTCTGCTTTAATTATATAAAGAGAATATATGGAAACAAAACCAACTTCCCAAAATGAACAACAGGCTAACCGCCGTTATTTAACTGTTTGGCGATGGCATTTTTATGCCGGATTTTTGGTCGCGCCGTTTTTAACCTTGCTGGCTGTTACAGGGTTGGGAATGCTGTTATTTGCCAATATCACCGGTAAAGAGGGCGAGCGGATACATGTTACACCGCAAGCAGTGGTGCAGCCTTTGTCGGCTCAGGCTGAGGCCGCCAGACAGTTTGTGAATCCGGAAACTGCTTCTGTGGTGCAATATATTGCGCCGCGCGCAGATGATATGGTGGCCGTATTTCGTGTGAACAACGACGATAAAGCCACTATGGTTGCCGTTGATCCTTATACGGCAAAAGTCGTGAATACGATGCCGCGCGGTCAAGGCTGGTATCACACGATGGACGAAATCCACGGCGACATGATGATGGGTGCGACTGGTGACTACCTGTTGGAAACTGCTGCGTCGCTAACCATCATCATGATTGTGACCGGTATCTATTTGTGGTGGGTGAAACAGCGTAGTCTGAAGGCTGTTTTTTTGCCTAAAGCAGGCAAAGGCCGTTCTTGGTGGCGCAACCTGCACGGTGCGGTTGGCTCTTGGGTTTCTTTGATTTTGCTGCTGTTCTGTTTGTCTGGTATTGCTTGGGCAGGTATTTGGGGTGGTAAGGCTGTGCAGGCATGGAGCCAATTCCCAGCCGGCAAATGGGGTGTGGAGCCTAATCCGGTATCTTCCGTGCCAACCCATGGCGATGTGTTGAATGATGGTAAATCCAAAGAAGTGCCGTGGATTTTAGAGCTGACGCCTATGCCGGTTTCCGGTACGACACTGGGCGAAAACGGCATTAATCCAAGCGAACCAATGACGTTGGAGACGGTTGACCGCTTTGCGCGCGAAATTGGCTTCAAAGGCCGATATCAGTTGAACCTGCCTAAGGGTGAAACAGGCGTATGGACGCTGTCGCAAGACTCAATGAGCTACGATATGGTTAGTCCGACTGCGGATCGTACGGTACACATTGATCAATACAGTGGCAAAATCCTGGCTGATATTCATTTTGACGATTACAACTGGTTTGGCAAGTTTATGGCGGCAAGCATTGCCTTGCATATGGGTACGCTGGGTTGGTGGAGCGTGCTGGCGAATGTTGTGTTCTGTCTGGCAATTATTTTTATCTGTGTCAGCGGCTGTGTAATGTGGTGGAAACGCCGTCCTTCGGAAGCGCGAGGTTTGGTTCCTCCTGCACAGAAAATCAAATTGCCGGTATGGTGGGCAATGGCTGTGCCACTTCTGATTTTGGCTGTGATTTTCCCAACGGCCATTGTCGCAATCGCTGTTATTTGGATTTTGGATGCAATGTTGTTATCACGTATCCCGGCATTGGCAGGATGGTTTAAATAACTGTCCAATGTAATTCAAGGCCGTCTGAATCTTTTGTTTCAGACGGCCTTTTTTATAAAGGTTAGAAGAGGTAGAGGGAGCTATGATTCTGTTTAAGTTTATGCGTGAAAAAGGGGATTGTGATTGGCTTTCGTTATTGCGTAATAAAGACGAGGAATTTTATATAAAAACAAAAAACCCACTTCATTGGAGTGGGTTTTTGATAAAAGCGATTAGCCTTTGCGAGCAGGCAATTTTTCTTTAATGCGGGCTGCTTTACCGGTCAGGCCACGCAAGTAGTACAATTTAGCGCGACGTACGTCACCACGGCGTTTAACTTCGATTTTTTCTACGGTAGGAGAGTACAGTTGGAAAGTACGTTCTACACCTTCGCCGCTAGAGATTTTGCGAACGATGAAGTTGCTGTTCAGGCCACGGTTGCGACGAGCGATAACAACACCTTCGTATGCTTGCAGACGGCTGCGAGAACCCTCAACTACGCGTACAGATACGACAACGGTGTCGCCTGGAGCGAATTCAGGGATTTCTTTGTTCAAGCGAGCGATTTCTTCTTGCTCTAATTGTTGAATCAAGTTCATTTGTTTTTCCTAAGTTATGATTGGATTTCCTGTTGCTCTTGCAAGATTTCTTTTAAGAGGCGGGATTCCTTTGGGATTAAACTGCGCTTTTCCAATAAATCGGGTCGGCGCTCTAAAGTGCGTCGCAGCGATTGTTTTAATCGCCACTCGGCAATCAAGCCATGATTTCCTGAACGTAAGACATCAGGAACCATCATGCCTTGGAATTCTACGGGTTTGGTGTAATGAGGACAGTCTAAAAGGCCGTCTGAAAA
>CAUSHT010000119.1:0-4780 GCA_963531275.1 uncultured Neisseria sp. | reverse complement strand
ACGTTCAGGCAGACAGCATTTGGTGCGTACGGGTGAAACCCTGATTGCCATTGCGTCCAGCATCCGTCCGCAAGGTATGACCTTGGATCAAACTATTCAAGCGTTGGTTAATGCCAATCCGAATGTGTTTATTGATAACAATGCCAACCGTATGTTGGCAGGTAAAGTGCTGAATATCCCGAGCCGTAGCGAATTGCAACGCTTGGCTGCTTCTTCGCCTGTTAAAGCCGATACGGCGCCGGAAAAAGGCAATGAAGCCGCCAATACAACAGAAGCTAAAACAGAAAAACCTGTTACTCAGCCTGATGCTCAGACTGAAACTCAGGTTAAAGATGCCGGCGCAAATCTTCAGCAACAGGAAGAAGTGAAACAAGCTTCAGCTGCGCAAACAGAGCAAGCAGCATCTGCGGCTGTCAATGAAAATGCAGCATCAGCAGCTCCTGCTTCCGATGTTCAAGATGTTATGGCTTCCAATAACCAAGAGAATGTATTGGCTTCAGAACCTGTTGCTACGACTGATTCTGCTGCAGAGCCGGCAGAGAGTGAATCAGACGGCAATTTGTGGAAATGGCTGTTGGCAGGCGGTGCAGCCCTTATTGCTGCTTGGCTGTTGTTGAGAGCTGCCGGTAAACGTAAAGACGAGCCGAAAGCCGCGCCTGCAAGTCGTAAGGATGAAGAAAAGCCTGTACAGAAAAGTGCTGCTGCTTCAGCCGCTGCTGCGGTTGCCGCAAGCAAAGTAACGCCGTCTGAAAAAACTCAAGAAGGTTTGCTTGTCGAAGATGATTTTGAAGATGATGTCGTTATCAATGAAGTAGAAGAATCTTCCAATGTTGACGATGTCAAACTCGACTTGGGTAAGATTGATCATAGTCAGACAGGCATTCTTTCCAGTGCAGTAACGCATGATGTAGAAACAGAGCAACGCCGCCATGCTGATTGGGACAATATTGAGTCGACAGAAAGCGTGTACGAGCCTGAGCCGGAAAATCCGTATCAGCCGGTATCTGTTGTCATGCCTGAGCGAAATGAAGAGCCGCTAGAGTTTACAGTAGAAACGCCTGAAAATTCAGACGACCATGTGCTGCCATTTGATGTGAAACAAGATCAGGACGTGCAAATTCAAGAAACCAAAGAAGAAGCAGAGAAAGAAGAAGCTGCTTCCGAGTTTGTGATTGAAGAAGGTGCATTGGAATGGGAGGCTGAAGATGTTTCAGTAGCCGCCGATAAAAGCAATAGCGAAAGAGGCTTTGTTTCAGAATCAGTCGGTATGACTGCTCCGCTCGAGGCTAAATATGATTTGGCCAAGATGTATATCGAGATCGGTGATCCTGAGGCAGCCCGAGAAACATTGCAAGGGCTGATTGAAGAAGCTGAAGGCGATATTCTATATAAAGCCCAAAAACTGATGAAAGAACTTGGCGCATAAGTGTCAGTCAAATGAAGATGCCGTTTCAGACGGCATCTTTTTTATGGTAAATTAAAAAATGAGATTTGGGCTAAATCCATTTTTAGATATGACAGTATTGCATGGTAGTTCTATGGTGGACGAAGATAAAGGCCGTCTGAAATATATGATGAGAGGCGTGTGATGATCACGCCTTTTAATATTTGTTATTTGAGCGTGGACAACAATATCCATTTATAAGAAGTATCAAAAATGACCGAACAAACGAATACAACAGGACGTTCCGTTCAGCGTTGGGCTTTAACCCTATCTTATGACGGAAGCCGTTTTTATGGCTGGCAAAAACAGGCGGGAGGCCTGCCGACTGTTCAGACGGCCTTAGAGCAGGCGTTGTCTTTAATAGCAGGGGAGCAGATTAATACGATTGTTGCGGGAAGGACGGATACGGGTGTGCATGCGACAGCTCAGGTCGTACACTTTGATACATCTGTAAGCCGTCCGGAGCAAGCGTGGGTGCGTGGAGTCAATGCGCATTTGCCTGACGGTGTGGCTGTATTGCTTGCGCAAAAAGTTGCACCGCATTTCAATGCCCGATTTGATGCTTATGGCCGGCATTACCGTTATTTGCTGGAGTCATCTCCGGTTCGCTCTCCGTTGTTGGTCGGCAGGGTGGGGTGGACACATTTGAAATTAGATTTAAATCTGATGAGGCAGGCTGCTGCTTTATTGGAGGGTGAACATGACTTCTCCAGTTTTCGTGCGGCTGAGTGCCAGGCAAAATCGCCGATAAAAACGCTGTATAGGGCAAGTATTAGTGGGACTCCTCGTTATTTGTGCCTTGATTTGCATGGAAATGCATTCTTGCATCATATGGTACGCAATATCATGGGCGCATTGGTATATGTGGGAAGTGGCAGGATCAGTGTGGATGAATTTCAGTCAATCTTTCATGCAAGAAGCAGATTGAAAGCACCTCCGACCTTTATGTCTGACGGCCTGTATTTGACAGGTGTCGATTATCCTGATGAGTTTGGGGTGGTAAGACTGCCTCTGCCTGAGTGGATGAATGTTTCGGGTAATGTTTTTCAGACGGCCTAATTGACGGATTGTTGGTATAAAAGCAACAAAATAGCGTGATTGATGTGTAAATTAATAAAGTGTTGTAAAAATGCACAATTGGTTTTATAAGAAATTTATCATTGATTTTAAATAATAAATTTCCTTTTTTTAGGCTGTGTTTGCCTTTGCTGGGTTTCAAGGGTGGTGGGGGTGGATTGAATAAAGTTTGTTTTTTTAGAGAGGAGCAATTATAGTAACAGTCATGGAATCGCTGATTCCAGCGATAATGTAAGCCTAAGCGGATTGTCCGGTCTGCTTAAGTTATTTCTTCACAATAGAAAAGGAATACAGCAATGAAAAAATCTCTGATTGCTCTGACTTTGGCAGCTCTGCCTGTTGCAGCTATGGCTGATGTGACTCTGTACGGTCAAGTTAAAGCCGGCGTTGAAATTTCTCAGGTTAAAGTTAAAAAAGCTGGTACAAATGGTGCTAAAGAAACTAAAACTAAGACTGCTACTGAAATCGCTGACTACGGTTCTCGTATCGGCTTCAAAGGCCACGAGCACTTGGGTAACAACCTGAATGCTATCTGGCAAGTTGAACAAAACACTTCTATCGCTGGTGGTAACTCTGGTTTTGCTAACCGTGAATCTTTCATCGGTTTGGAAGGCGGTTTTGGTAAAGTTCGTGCCGGTAATTTGAACACTACTCTGAAAGACAGTAGCGACAGCATTGATCCATGGGAGTCTAGCGATGCTAACTCTGATGCTTTGCAATTGGGTAAATTTAAACGTGTAGATTCTCGTAAGGTATCTGTACGCTATGATTCTCCTGTATTTGCTGGTTTCAGTGCAAGCGTACAATACCAACCTCGTGACAATGCGAATCCTAGCGATAAATATGAGCATAATCGTGTGCATGGTGATGCATACTATGCTGGTTTGAATTATGAAAATTCTGGCTTCTTTGCTCGTTATGCAGGTGGTTTTGCTAAGCACGACTTGAAAACCGATAAAGATGGAGTTGTTAATACTTCTTTGACTAATGGTACAGTTCCAGGTGATTTGAAAGATCATCAAACTCATCGCGTAGTTGCTGGTTACGATGCAAACAATCTGTTGGTTGCTGTTGCTGCTCAACACGATGCATCTAAAAATGGTGATGCTAGCAATGCTAACTATGGTGAGAAAAACAAGCAAACTGAAGTTGCTGCTACCGCTGCTTACCGCTTCGGCAACGTAACTCCTCGTGTTTCTTACGCTCACGGTTTCAAACCTACTGTGAATGGCAAGAAAGTAGCTAATGGTCAGTACAACCAAGTTATCGTTGGTGCTGACTACGACTTCTCTAAACGCACTTCTGCCCTGTTGTCAGCCGGTTGGTTGAAAGAAGGCAAAGGCGACAACAAACGCGAGAAAACTGCTGGTACTGTTGGCCTGCGTCACAAATTCTAATCTGACTTAAGATTAGTCTGAAAAAAGAGCCTGTGTTATACAGGCTCTTTTTGTTTGTACGGAAAGTATATTTTGTGTTGAAAGAATGGGGGGGCTAAAGTTTTTAGATTATTTTCAGACGGCTTATTGAAATTAAAATCGAATCTTTGTATTCTACTTTAATATATGCTGAATAGAATTTTGGGAATTGTTTTGAGTATTATTATAAATAAATTAATAATATAAGAAGATTTGTTGAATCGGGTTGATTTTCCTATGTTTCATGTCTACTGAAGATGGGATTGTTCAATATAGTTCTAAAGTATTATTAGCATATGGAATTTGGTTTTAAGATTTGTAAACTTGATTTTAATCAAATTATTGCCGATGGATGATTCATATAATATCAGTGTTTAGAGTATCGATATATCGGGAACAGCCATGTCCTGCCTTAAAGTAAAGTGTTTAAGTGGCATTTGGAAACGAATCCTTATGCTGTTCGCTATATTTTTCATGATGATGGTAAGCCTGCCTGCTTACGCGGAACGCTTGCCTGATTTCTTGGCAAAAGTTCAGCCGTCTGAAATTTTCCCAGGTGCTGACCGCTACGGTAAGCCTGAAGGTAAGCCCTTGGTTGCTCGCGTATACAAGGGCGAAGAGCAGCTTGGCTTGGTTTATATCACGACTGACGTGGTCAATACGCGCGGTTATTCGAGCAAACCAATCGATACGATGGTTGCTTTGGCCAATGATGGCACTATTGCAGGCGCAAAATTGGTTGAACACCATGAGCCGATTATGCTGATCGGTATCCCGCAATCCCGTGTCGATAAATTCATTGACAAATATATCGGCTTAAATTTTATTAAAAACCCACCTCAAC
>CAUSHT010000118.1:0-4802 GCA_963531275.1 uncultured Neisseria sp. | reverse complement strand
ACCTGTCCTTTATTTTGGGCATGTTTGTCGCATTCGGTACGACGTTTGAAGTGCCTGTTGTTGTGGTGTTGCTTGCCAAAATGGGCATTGTTTCGACCGCTCAGCTTAAGAACGCCCGTCCGTATGTTATCGTGGGTGCGTTTATCGTGGCCGCAATCATCACGCCGCCTGACGTAATTTCTCAAACCCTGCTTGCCGTTCCGCTGATTCTGCTCTACGAAGCAGGTATTTGGTTCAGCCGTTTTGCCAAGGCCAAAACGCAACAGGAAGATGAGGATAAACCGCAACCGCCGGAGGAAATTTGAGAATAAAGGCCGTCTGAAGGATTTTTCAGACGGCCTTTGTGTTTATGATAGTTTTAAATTTTGAGGAACAACATGATGAATGTTCAGGATATCGTACAAAAACGTTACAGCACCAAATCTTTTGATGCCTCCAAAAAAATTTCAGCCGAAGATTTTGCCGCAAATCGAAGCGGCACTGCGCTACGGTCCTTCCAGCGTCAATATCCAACCTTGGCATTTTGTGATTACGGATAATGAAGCAGGGAAAGCACGGGTAGCCAAATCTGCAGAAAATTTTCCGTACAACCTGCCCAAAATTATCAACGCTTCACATGTAATCGTATTTGCGGCGCGGGTGCATGCCGATGATGACTATTTGGCAGGCGTGTTGGAACAGGAAGATAAAGACGGACGTTTTGCTACGGCCGAAAATAAGCAAATGGGCGATAATGCGCGCCGTACTTTCTTGGGTATCCCCCGCAATCAAATGCAAGACGAAACCCAATGGTTGTCGAGACAAGTTCATATTAATTTGGGCTTTACCCTGTTTGCCGCTGCGGCCTTGGGGGTGGATGCCGTTTCGTTGGAAGGGGTGGATATGACTGTTTTGGATCAAGAATTTGGTTTGGCTGAAAAAGGTTATCGTGCTGTTGCCGTTGTTGCATTGGGCTATCGCGCCGAAGATGATTTTAATGCCAAATTGCCGAAATCACGTTTGGAAAACGAGGTAATTTTTACTAAGGTATAACCGAGGGGCTTGGTTTCAGATCATTGAAAAAAGCCATCTGTTTCTATCTTATTGAGAAGCGTAATGTCAGGCCGTCTGAAAATAAACTACTTTTCAGACGGCCTTTTTATTGTTCTTGTTTTTCTTTGTCCTCCTTATTTTCAAGCATCTTACAAAAAGGGTTTGGAAAAATAGGTGCTTATATTTTGGCCGGATTCAGCCGTACGATTTCATGGATAAATGTGTTATCGTATTCATATATGTTAAAAAACATTAATAAATTTGTATTTTTCTTATAGAGAAAGGCTTCAAAATGGATGGTTGGACTCAAACGCTGAGTGCCGGTACTTTGCTCGGTATTGCGGCGGCAGCAATTTTGCTGATTTTGATTTTAATTGTGAAACTGCGTGTTCATGCTTTGCTGACGTTGGTATTGGTCAGCCTGCTGACTGCTATCGTAACAGGCCTGCCTATGGGCAGTATCGTTAATGATGTGTTGGTCAAAAACTTTGGCGGCACGCTCGGCAGCGTAGCGTTGCTGGTCGGTTTGGGCGCAATGCTCGGCCGTTTAGTGGAAACTTCCGGCGGTGCCCAGTCTTTGGCGGATGCGCTGATTCGGATTTTTGGTGAAAAACGTGCGCCGTTTGCCTTAGGCGTGGCTTCTTTGATTTTTGGTTTTCCGATTTTCTTTGATGCCGGCTTGGTGGTGATGTTGCCGATTGTGTTTGCAACGGCACGCCGTATGAAGCAAACTGTCTTGCCCTATGCGTTGGCATCTATTGGCGCATTTTCCGTCATGCACGTCTTCCTGCCGCCTCATCCCGGCCCGATTGCCGCTTCTGAATTTTATGGCGCAAACATCGGTCAACTGCTGATTTTGGGTTTGCCGGTTACCTTGATTACTTGGTATTTCAGCGGCTATTTATTGGGTAAAGTTTTGGGTCGCAGCATTCATGTACCCGTTCCTGATCTGATCAGCGGCGGTACGCAAGATAACGACCAACCGAAAGCGCCTGCAAAAGCATCTACAGTCATCGGCATTATGCTGATTCCTATGTTGTTGATTTTCTTGAATACTGGTTTGTCTACTCTGATCAGCGAGAAAATGGTCAGTGCGGATGAAGGCTGGGTGCAGTTTGCGCGAATGCTCGGTTCGACACCGATTGCTTTGCTGATTTCTGTTTTGGTGGCCCTGTATGTATTGGGCAGTAAACGTGGCGAAAAAGCCAGCGCTTTGGAGAAAACCATTGATGGCGCATTGGGCCCGGTTTGTTCGGTTATTTTGATTACCGGTGCGGGCGGTATGTTCGGCGGCGTATTGCGTGCTTCCGGTATCGGTAAGGCTTTGGCCGACAGCATGGCTGACTTGGGTATTCCCGTTTTGCTGGGCTGTTTCTTGGTGGCTTTGGCTTTGCGTATTGCACAAGGTTCTGCGACCGTTGCCCTGACTACCGCTGCCGCGTTGATGGCACCGGCCGTTGCGGCGGCAGGTTTCAGCGATTGGCAGATTACTTGCGTGGTATTGGCGACGGCGGCGGGTTCCGTCGGTTGCAGCCACTTTAACGACTCAGGCTTCTGGCTTGTCGGCCGTCTGTTGGATATGGATGTGCCGACGACCTTGAAGACATGGACGGTCAACCAAACACTTATTGCACTCATCGGTTTTGCTTTATCGTCAGTGTTGTTTATCTTGGTTTAATCGAAAACGGCCGGCGGATAGTGTTTTTGAGATAACACAATCCGCCTGTTTTCAAATACCGTTAGAATCCAGATAAACAAGGAGTAGAAAAATGACGACACATTTTGTCATGATGGGCGTGTGCGGTTGCGGTAAAACCACGGCCGCACTCTCATTGCAAAAATATCTTGATCAATGTCCCTATGCCGAAGGCGATGATTTTCATACCCAAGCCAACCGCGACAAAATGGGTGCCGGTATTCCGCTGACGGATGAAGACCGCTATCCTTGGCTGGGCAATTTGCGTGACTGGATGACAGAGCAGGCAAAAAACGGGGAAAAATATTCCATCGTTACTTGTTCCGCACTCAAGCATCACTATCGCGATATTCTGCGTGGTGCGGAAGGGAAGGTGGCTTTTATTCATCTGACTCCGCCTCAAGCAATCAATCTCGAACGTATGCTGTCGCGCCAGGGGCATTATATGAAAGCCGGTATGCTGGATTCGCAGCTGGAGATTTTGGAAGAGCTGGGTGCGGATGAGTACGGCGTTAAAATCGACAATCCGGGTTCGCCTGAAGCCGTTGAGGCAGATATTGTGCACTGGGTAAAAGCGCAAGGCTTGATTTAGTAATGATCAGAAATGAAAAGGCCGTCTGAAATCTTTCAGACGGCCTTTTTTGATGAGATTTAGAATGTTTTTTGCGAATCAAGCAATAAGGTAACCGGCCCGTCATTGCAAAGAGAAACCTGCATATGGGTTTGGAATCTGCCGGTTTCGACAGTCAGTCCATGTTCGCGCAAAAGTTGCGCGGTATATTGATAAAGTTTATCCGCTTGTTCGGCAGGGGCAGCATTGGAGAAGGACGGACGGCGGCCGCTGCGCGCATCGGCGCAAAGGGTAAACTGGGAAACTAGTAATATCGAGCCGCCGATATCTTTGAGCGATAAATTTAATTTGCCGTTTTCGTCTTCAAAGATACGCAGGTTGGCGGTTTTGTCCGCAATGTATTTGGCGTCTGTTTCTGTATCGGTATGGGTAACGCCGAGCAATATCATAAATCCGTTGTCGATTTTGCCGCAGGTTTCGCGGGAGTTTTCGGACAAAACGTCAACTTTGGCTTGGGTAACTTTTTGAATAACGGCGCGCATGATGTTTTTGAATAAAAGAAGTTTGTGAAAAAGGGCGTAAAAGACACGCCCTTTGGGTTGGAGTATGGTTTCAGACGGCCTGAAACCATTGAATCAATTTACGGATTAATGCCGTTTTCTTTTAAGATGCGTTCGATCTGATTATTAACTTTTTGTCGTTTGACAGCTTGGGCAATTTGATTGCGTACCAGCTCGAAAGGTTCGGCATTCGGATCATGCTCTACTGCACTGAGTTTAAACAGATAAAAACGGTTTTCCATCTGAATCGGCTCATGCGTTACGTCGCCCCGGGTCATGTCGGCAAAAGCAACGGCCAGTTGGGGAGGGAGTTGTTGCGGAGAAATGAAGCCGTCAAATTCTTGCTCTGGGTTAGGATAGCGCTTCATCAGCTCTTCGAATGACAAGCCTTTGAGCAGCAGTTCTTGCGCGGCGCGTACTTCGTCGGCTGAGGCAAAGCTGACTTGTTGCAGCTTGATAATGCGTGTTTGCTGGTCGTAGAAACGGCGCAACTCGGCATCGTCAACTGCGGTTTGACGTTCTAGATAAGCGGCGTATTGGTTGGCATAGAACTCAGCTTCAACGTTTTTGAATTGATTCTGTACTTCCGCATCTTTGTCCAAACCAGCTTTGAAGGCTTCATTTTTCAATATTTCCAAAGTCTGCAAGCGTGTAACCACATCTCTGCGGATTGCCTGACCATCGGGTTTGGCAGTCTGGTTGGGATGCTGGTCGGCCTGTCTCAATATTTCGGCAACCATGCTGTCGATGCGGGCAGGATCGATATCAGGCGCTTTGGCGGTTGCCAAACCGATCGTTGACAGGGTAAGGATAGCCAAAACGGCAGTTTTGGGCTTGATGTTCATGTGGATTCCTTATTGCCCGCCGCTATAAACGGCGGGCACGTTATATTATTTGTTGACTTTGATGCTGGCTTTTTTCAGCAATGATTGAATGGCCGCAT
>CAUSHT010000117.1:0-4816 GCA_963531275.1 uncultured Neisseria sp. | reverse complement strand
AGCGTTCCTCCGCAAGGCGGCCGCAAACATCCGAACCAAGAATTCATCAACGTTGATACCACCAACATCCTCTTTATCTGCGGCGGCGCATTTGCCGGCTTGGAAAAAGTCATCCGACAACGTACTGAAAAAGGCGGTATCGGCTTTGGTGCGGCGGTACACAGCAAAGATGAAAACGCCGATATTTCAGCCCTGTTTGAAACAGTCGAGCCTGAAGACTTGATTAAATTTGGTCTGATTCCAGAGCTTATCGGCCGTCTGCCCGTAATTGCCACATTGGCAGAATTGGACGAAGATGCTTTGGTCAACATTTTGACCGAACCGAAAAATGCCTTGGTCAAACAATATCAAACCTTGTTTGCAATGGAAGATGTCGGCCTTGAGTTTGAAGAAGATGCTTTGCGCAGCATCGCCAAACTGGCGATGGAACGCAAAACCGGTGCGCGCGGCCTGCGCTCTATCGTCGAACGTTGCCTCTTGGACACTATGTACACCCTGCCAGATTTGAAAGGCGTAGCAAAAGTCGTCATCAATAAAGAAGTGGTGGAAAAAGGCGATCAGCCAAAACTTTTCCGCGAAGACGGCAGCGAATATAAGCAATAAGGCCATTCCCTAAAAAGACGTGTACCCGTTACACGTCTTTTTTATTTTCTTAATAAAGCCCAAAGCATATCTTTGAATAATGGTCTTATACATAAAAAACAAAGGCCGTCTGAAATATATTCAGACGGCCTTTGTTTTCAAGTTGCTCTAAGTCTGTCTTCATCCGGAGTATTGATGAGAGGTGACTTCCTTGAATTTTATGAAGCTTATTTTTTTGCTTTCTTAGCTGCTTTTTTAGCAGGAGCAGCTTTGGCGGCAGGCTCAGAAGCTGCAACTTCAGGAGCGGCAGTTTCAGAATCAGCTACAGGCTCAGATGCAGCAGGCTCGGAGGCAGCTGATTCAGCGGTACGTTGATAGCCTTTGTCTTTCATGCAGGCATCAAATACAGCACGGTCAGCATTTTCACCAGATGCTTGTTGGCATTGAGTCATTGCTTCTTCAACAGTGATGCGTGGCGCTGCCGCTTCTTCAGGTTTGGAAGAAGAACAAGCTGCCAACATCAAGCTACCGGTTGCAAGAGCGATTAATAAAGTTTTCATAATTGTATATTCCTAAATTTTGATTTTATGGTTTACCGTTAAACGGGAGATACAGGCTACAAAACAAGCTCTGCACCTCAATATTGAGTACGTGAGTACAATTTAGTTTCATTTCAGCCTGTAAGTTTTTGATAAATTAATTCTATTGACGTTAAGACAAATGCTTAATCCTCAATAAACTCAAAACCTTGCAGGCCAGTAAATTTTTCTGCTTTTGAACTGTAAAAATATCAAAACTTGGTCAATCCTAGCCGCAACCATCATTTGGGGGAGTCCCTCTTTTTATGGCATAATGGGCTACTTGACGGATTATTCCGCTCCCCATTTTTTTCAAACCGCAGAATCAACATCATACTGCGGTTTATCCATTTCAGAATCAGATTTTTCAGACGGCCTCACCATTCAAAAGGCCGTCTGAACAGAAAGCCACCATCATGAATCCTTTCTCTTCACTCGGTTTAGGCAGCGAATTAGTCTCTGCCCTGACCGATCAGGGTTATGAAAACCCGACGCCTATCCAAGCAGCAGCGATTCCCAAAGCCTTGGCAGGACACGACCTTTTGGCCGCGGCACAAACCGGCACAGGGAAAACCGCCGCCTTTATGCTGCCCAGCCTCGAACGCCTGAAACGCTACGCCACATCCAGCACCTCTCCTGCCATGCACCCTGTCCGCATGTTGGTATTGACCCCAACCCGCGAACTGGCTGATCAAATTGACCAAAACGTACAGGCATACATTAAAAATCTTCCTTTGCGCCACACCGTTCTCTTCGGCGGCGTCAACATGGATAAACAAACTGCCGACTTGCGCACCGGTTGCGAAATCGTTGTCGCGACGGTTGGTCGACTGCTTGACCACGTCAAGCAAAAAAACATCAATTTAAACAAAGTTGAAATCGTTGTACTCGACGAAGCAGACCGTATGCTTGATATGGGTTTCATCGACGATATCCGCAAAATCATGCAGATGCTGCCCAAACAGCGACAAACCCTGCTTTTCTCCGCTACTTTCTCACCGCCTATCCGCAAGCTTGCGCAAGATTTTATGCACACGCCCGAAATGGTTGAAGTGGCTGCGCAAAACACCACCAATGCCAATGTCGAGCAACACATCATTGCCGTTGATGCACTCAAAAAACGCAACCTGCTCGAACGTCTGATTGTTGATTTGCATATGAATCAAGTCATTGTATTCTGCAAAACCAAACAAAGCGTCGATCAAGTTACCCGCGACCTCGTCCGCCGCAACATTGCCGCGCAATCCATCCACGGCGACAAATCCCAACAAAGCAGACTGGAAACCCTCAACGCCTTTAAAGAAGGTACATTACGCGTTTTGGTTGCCACCGACGTTGCCGCGCGCGGCCTGGATATTGCCGAGTTGCCTTTCGTCATCAACTACGAGCTGCCAACCCAACCTGAAGACTACGTCCACCGCATCGGACGTACCGGCCGGGCCGGTGCCGACGGCGTTGCCATTTCCTTAATGGATAAAACCGAACAGAAAATGTTTGAATCCATTAAAGAGCTGATCGGCAGCGATTTGAATGTAGAACGCATCGAAGGCTTTGAGCCGCATTGGTGGGGTAACGACAATCAAGATGAAGCCGAAGCGCAACCGGTTCAGCACAACGACAGCCGCTCTCGTCGCGATGACAGAAACAAACGCAACGAATACGCGAATAAATCAGACAAAAACTCGAAAAAAGCAGAAGAGAAAAACGATCCGGGTATTGTCTGCGGTAAAATTGCCGGCAGAACACGCCGCAGCCGTCACGAGCGTCAGCCTTGCGCCCTGCTCCAACCTGGTTTTGGCGTAAAGTAAACAACGCTGATTAATCGGTTTTCTGATTATTTATCCTAAGCAAAGGCCGTCTGAAACTTATCTTTCAGACGGCCTTTTATTAAACTAAAAATAAAAAGGACGTGATGAACACGCCCTTTATTTTTTCGTTTCAGACGGCCTTTATTATTTAAGGCCATCTGAAAATCGGTTTACCTTGCTATATTAAACATTCACTTTCTCGGCTACTTCGTTGTAGCTGTCGATTTCGTTGAAGTTCATGTAGCGGTAGATTTGGTCGCCCTGCTCGTTGATGATACCGATATTGGCTTGGTATTCTTCAACAGTCGGGATTTTACCCAGTTTGGAGCAGATTGCCGCCAACTCAGCCGAGCCGAGGTAAACAAAGGTGTTTTTACCCAAGCGGTTCGGGAAGTTACGGGTAGAAGTGGACATTACAGTCGCGCCTTCGTGTACTTGTGCTTGGTTACCCATACACAATGAGCAACCCGGCATTTCCATACGCGCGCCTGCACGGCCGAGTACACCGTAGTGACCTTCGTCAGACAACTCTTTCGCATCCATTTTGGTCGGCGGCGCCATCCACAGACGTACCGGGATGTCGGTTTTACCTTCCAAGAGTTTGGAAGCGGCGCGGAAGTGACCGATATTGGTCATACAAGAACCGATGAACACTTCGTCAATTTTGGTGCCGGAGCGTTCAGACATGAAGCACACGTCGTCAGGGTCGTTCGGGCAAGCAATAATCGGCTCTTTAATGTCGTCCATGTTGATTTCAATCACGGCGGCGTATTCGGCATCTTTATCCGCTTCGAGCAATTCAGGATTTGCCAACCATGCTTCCATGGCTTTGATACGGCGTTCCAAAGTGCGCGAATCTTGATAGCCGTCGGCAATCATGTTTTTCATCAACACAATATTGGATTTCATGTACTCGATAATCGGCTCTTTGTTGAGCTTCACGGTACAGCCAGCAGCAGAGCGTTCGGCAGATGCGTCGGTCAATTCAAAGGCTTGTTCCACTTTCAAATCAGGCAGGCCTTCGATTTCGAGGATGCGGCCGGAGAAGATGTTTTTCTTACCGGCTTTGGCAACAGTAAGCAAGCCTTGTTTAATTGCGTACAACGGAATGGCATTCACCAAATCGCGCAGGGTTACGCCCGGTTGCAGTTTGCCGCTGAAGCGTACCAATACAGACTCAGGCATATCGAGCGGCATTACGCCGGTGGCTGCTGCGAAAGCAACCAAGCCGGAGCCGGCAGGGAAAGAAATACCGATAGGAAAACGGGTGTGGCTGTCGCCGCCAGTGCCGACGGTATCGGGCAGCAGCAGGCGGTTGAGCCATGAGTGGATCACGCCGTCGCCCGGACGCAGAGCCACGCCGCCACGGGTAGAAATAAAGGCAGGCAGTTCTTTATGGGTTCTGACATCGACAGGTTTTGGATAAGCAGCGGTGTGACAGAAAGACTGCATTACCATGTCGGCGGAGAAGCCCAAACAAGCCAAGTCTTTCAACTCATCGCGGGTCATCGGGCCGGTAGTATCTTGCGAGCCGACTGTCGTCATGCGCGGTTCGCAGTAAGTGCCTGGGCGTACGCCTTGTCCTTCTGGCAGACCGCAGGCGCGACCGACCATTTTTTGCGCCAACGTGAAACCGGCTTTGCTTTCGGCAGGCGCTTGAGGCAGGCGGAATTCAGTGGAAGCAGGCAGTTTCAGGGCTTCGCGCGCTTTAGCAGTCAGACCGCGACCGATAATCAGGTTGATACGGCCGCCCGCTTGCACTTCGTCCAGCAATACTTGGGATTTCAGGCTGAACTCGGCAACGGTTTCGCCGTTTTTCACGATTTTGCCTTCATAAGGCAGGATATC
>CAUSHT010000116.1:0-4852 GCA_963531275.1 uncultured Neisseria sp. | reverse complement strand
TAAGGAGATAACATGCGTCATTACGAGATCGTGTTTATCGTTCATCCTGATCAAAGCGAGCAAGTGCCTGCTATGGTTGAGCGTTACAAAACCATGATTACCGAAGCCAACGGTAAAATCCACCGTTTGGAAGACTGGGGCCGTCGTCAATTGGCTTACCCAATCAACAAAATCCACAAAGCACACTATGTTTTGATGAATATCGAAACTACTCCTGAAGTGGTTGAAGAGTTGGAAACTGCTTTCCGCTTCAATGATGCCGTACTGCGTCACCTGACCATCAAAACAAAACACGCTGTAACTGAAGCTTCCCCAATGCTGGGCGGCGAAAAAGCAAAAAACTTGCTGAACGGTGCGGCTGAAGAAGTTGCAGCAGCCGAATAAGATTGAATAATCTGATTAAGCTTACCGCCCGTATCTTACAGGTTCAGCCTTTGAGATATACGCCGGCAGGAATTCCTGTTTTAGATATTGTGTTGCAACATGAATCTTGGCAGGAAGAAAACGGACAGAAATGTCTGGTCAAATTTGAAATTCCCGCACGGATTTTAGGTAAGCAGGCTGAGGAATGGCAGTATCGGCAAGATGCCGTCATCGAGTCGGAAGGTTTTTTGGCGCAACGCAGCCAACGCTTCCCCAAGCCGGTACTACGCATACAGAACATTAAAGAATATAAAGGTTAAACGACAATGGCTCGTCAATCATTCAAACGTAGAAAATTCTGCCGCTTTACGGCTGAAAAAATCCAAGAAGTTGATTACAAACAAGTTGATTTGTTGAAAGACTTCATCTCTGAAAACGGCAAAATCATCCCTGCCCGCATTACTGGTACTAAAGCACACTACCAACGTCAGTTGGCTACTGCTGTGAAACGTGCCCGTTTCCTGGCTCTGTTGCCTTACACCGATCAACACAAATAATTTTGGAGTTTAAATCATGCAAATTATTCTGTTAGAAAAAATCGGCGGTCTGGGTAACTTGGGTGATATCGTTACCGTTAAAAACGGTTACGCACGCAACTTCCTGATCCCTGCCGGTAAAGCAAAACGTGCAACCGAAGCCAACATGAAAGAATTCGAAGCACGCCGCGCTGAATTGGAAGCCAAACAAGCTGAAATCTTGGCTGATGCTAAAGCCCGTCAAGAAAAACTGGAAGGCCAAACCATTACTGTTGCTCAAAAAGCCGGTGTTGATGGTCGTCTGTTCGGTTCTGTTACCAATGCTGACATCGCTGAAGCGATTGTTGCTACCGGTATCCAAGCTGCTAAAGCAAACGTACGTCTGCCTAACGGCCCTTTGAAAGCTGTTGGCGAATACGAAGTTGAAGTGGCTCTGCACACCGACGCTGTTGCTAAAATTACCGTTGCTGTTGTTGCAGCCGCTGAGTAATTAATTCATTTAAGGCCGTCTGAAAATCAAGGGTTTCCTTGAATTTCAGACGGCCTTGTTTATCTGCTTGAGCCGAAGTAAGTAAATATCGATTTGTCTATATTTTTTAAGTCTGTTTGGAAATATAGCGGAAGAGATGATGTATTGGCCGAATATTCATTCGTGTTCGGGTTTGTCGTATTATTTAGTAAAGAGATTATTTATGAATAAAATCAAAATCTTTGGGATAGGTCTGACTGCTTTGGCTTTAGCTTCATGCGGCACTCCGCAAAAGCCTGCTGTTGATACGGCAAAACCTGTCGAGCCTGTTTCCTCTGCAAAACGACCTGTATTTGATGCTGCCGCTGAATCTGTTGCCAGCAGCGGTTTTAATGAAAACGTCAATGTTCAGCAGTTTATCCAATATGAAGTGAAAAACCGCCGTTTCAGTGCGGAAGAATTACGTAATTTCTTCAATGGCGTGGTGTATAAAGGCAATATTATTACCATTATGTACCGCCCAAGCACTTCGCGTCCTTGGTATGAATTCCGTACCGGTAACTCCGGTGCAGCCAAATTTAACGGCGGCAGACAATTCTATGCGGCAAACCGTGCCGTAATTGATGATGTAGCACGCAAATACGGTGTTCCTGCCGAATTGATCGTGGCGATTCTCGGTATTGAAACCAATTATGGCAAAAATACGGGCAGCTTCCGCGTTGCCGATGCTTTGAGCACATTGGCCTTTGATTATCCCCACCGTGCCGAATTTTTCCAAAACGAATTGAGCGAACTTTTGCTGATGGCAAAAGAAGAAAAAGAAAATATTTTTGATTTCAAAGGCAGCTATGCCGGCGCGATGGGCATGCCGCAATTTATGCCTTCCAGCTACCGTAAATGGGCGGTGGACTATGATGGTGACGGTCATCGCGATATTTGGAATAATGTCGGCGATGTGGCGGCTTCTGTCGCCAATTATATGAAACAGCATGGCTGGCAGACCGGCGGTAAGATGGTTGTGCCGGTCAGTCTGACGATTACGCCGCACTTGCAGGCGATTATCGATGAGAAAACTGCTTTGACACGCACTGTCGCAGATTTCAAAGCCTTGGGTGTCGTGCCTCAAGCTGCTGTTGCCGATAATGAAAAGGCTGTATTGTATGCATTGGAAACCAGCCCTGGCGTATTTGAATACTATTTGGGCCTGAATAACTTCTACACCGTATGGCAATACAACCACAGCCGCAT
The DNA here is from genome assembly GCA_963531275.1 of uncultured Neisseria sp. Lineage (GTDB taxonomy): Bacteria > Pseudomonadota > Gammaproteobacteria > Burkholderiales > Neisseriaceae > Neisseria. The sequence goes on along the minus strand of CAUSHT010000116.1, from coordinate 2,236 downwards.
GTATGTAACAGCGGTACGCGATATTGCGAATGCAATCAATAACAATGGCTTGTAAGCCATAAGAAAACCACCCTTCGGGGTGGTTTTTAAATATCGAGAATTTGTAAAGGGGGTTAAGCCATCAGTCTGATTTTCATGGCGTAACGTTTTTTACTGTGCCCTGAAACAAATTGTCCGCCTCGGGCAGGAGATAAAAATGCATTGCCTTCTGCGGTTGGCTCTGCACAAGTATATTGGCCGTTTCGATCGCTCCAGAGTGCGTACACAGGCAGATTGTGGGTACGGATATCCAGTTTTAAGCCGTCAAATGCAACGTGTGCATCCTGGTCGGAGGAAACAAATTCGGTATGGGAGATATAGTCGGCATCGTATGGTGCGCCGTTGAAATCAAATTGTGTGCCGGCAGCGGTAAAGTAGGGGTGGAATCCTGGAGAAGTGCGGACGGGTGATTCGCCGTAATTGCAGACAGTTAGGATGGCGATGGCTTCATTTTCATTAGGCAGGCTGTAATCGAGCAACCATTCGACGTGTTCATAGCCTTTTTCTGTGCTGATTAATTTCAAGCCGATATCCGATTCATTTTGATGGCGGATTTCCCAGTCTGAAGTTCTGCCGAAACCATGTTGGGCCAGATGATTTTTGCTGTCAGGTCCGAATTGGGGTAAGCAGACGTGCATGCCGCCGCGTAATTTTGTGTCATCGCCGACTTGAACGCTGGTTTTCGGAAATAAGACTTCCCGTCCTTTTAGAATCAGGGAATCAATATATCCGCCCATTGTATTGACTTGCATAGTGGCTGATTGGTTGCGTAGTATGATTTCGGACATGATGTTTTAAACTTCAAATTACTTATCATTTGTGTAGCATTCTAACATTGCAATAACATGCTGTCGCCGTCGGCTGTATAGAAAATCCTTAATAAAAATCAAAAAAATGCTAGAATATATGCCATTTTCTGAGGCCGTCTGAAAAGCGGAGAATTCTTTTCAGACGGCCTTCCGATTTATTTCCCGTAGAGAAACAACATGGCTTATCAAGTTCTTGCACGAAAATGGCGTCCGAAAACCTTTGCCGATTTGGTCGGTCAGGAACACGTCGTCAAGGCCCTGCGCAACGCGCTGGACGAAGGCCGTCTACACCATGCCTATCTGCTGACAGGGACGCGCGGTGTGGGTAAGACTACGATTGCCAGGATTTTGGCCAAGAGCTTGAACTGCGAAAATGCCGTGCATGGCGAGCCGTGCGGTCAGTGTGAGAGCTGTACGCAAATCGACAGCGGCCGTTATGTGGATTTATTGGAAATCGACGCGGCATCAAATACCGGTATCGACAATATCCGCGAAGTGTTGGAAAACGCTCAATACGCGCCGACAGCGGGTAAATACAAAGTCTATATCATTGACGAAGTGCATATGCTTTCCAAAAGCGCGTTCAATGCCATGCTGAAGACTTTGGAAGAGCCGCCCGAACACGTCAAATTCATTTTGGCGACCACCGATCCGCACAAAGTCCCCATTACCGTATTGAGCCGCTGTTTGCAGTTTGTTTTGCGCAACATGACAACCCAGCAGGTTGCCGAGCATTTGGCACATGTTTTGGACCGTGAAAACGTTCCTTATCAGCCGCAGGCCTTGCAGCTTTTAGGACGCGCCGCCGCCGGCTCGATGCGCGATGCGTTGAGCCTTTTGGATCAGGCGATTGCCATGGGGTCGGGTAAAGTTGCCGAACAAGATGTCCGCCAAATGATCGGAGCGGTCGATAAACAATACTTGTTTGAATTGCTTGAAGGAATCATCAATCAAAACGGTGAGGCCTTGCTGGAAAAGGCTCAGGAAATGTCCGCCAGAGCGATTGGTTTTGACAGCGCATTGGCAGAATTGGCCATGCTGTTGCAACGTTTGGCTTTGATTCAAACCATTCCTTCCGCCTTGGCAAATGACGACCCTGAACGTGAAACTTTGCTGCGATTAAGTCAGGCTTTAAGTGGCGAGCAGATTCAGCTTTATTATCAATGTGCTATTCATGGCAAACAGGATTTGCCGCTGGCTCCGGACGAGTATGCCGGTTTTGTTATGACGCTTTTGCGTATGCTTGCATTTGCGCCGTTGGCCGCTTCAAGTTGCGGTACGCAAAGTCAGATTGAACACACGGATTTGCATTCCGATCATCAGAAAGCTGAGGCCGAAAAAAAGCCTTTTCAGCTGCCGAAATCTGAGCCGATAGCAGCACCGGCGGT
>CAUSHT010000115.1:0-4884 GCA_963531275.1 uncultured Neisseria sp. | reverse complement strand
AAAAGGCCGTCTGAAATTTCAGACGGCCTTTTTATCTCAATCAAAAATCTGATTTACAAAACGGATTTAACAGTGGCAACCACATTGTCTACGGTAAAGCCGAATTCTTTGAACAGCAAATCAGCAGGTGCAGACTCGCCGAAGCGGTTGATACCGACCACGGCACCGTTCAAACCGACGTATTTATACCAACCGTCGGCATGTCCGGCTTCTACGGCTACGCGTGGCAAGCCTTCCGGCAAAACCGCGGCTTTATAGGCGGCATCTTGGCGGTCGAATACATTGGTAGAAGGCATGGAAACAACGCGTACAGCAATACCTTGTTCTGCCAATACCTTTTGCGCTTCCAGAGCCAATTCAACTTCAGAGCCGGTAGCAATTACAACAGCTTGCGCATTTCCTTTAGCTTCACTGATTACATAAGCACCGCGTTTGATGTCGTTCAGCTGTTGCTCATCACGCGCTTGGAATTTCAGGTTTTGACGGCTGAAAATCAAGCTGGACGGATGATCGGCCGCTTTAACGGCTTCAGACCACGCTACCAAAGATTCAACGGTATCGCATGGACGCCATACATCCATATTCGGAATCAGGCGCAGAGTGGCAGTTTGCTCGATGGGTTGGTGGGTTGGACCATCTTCGCCTAAACCGATGGAATCGTGGGTAAACACAAATACAGGGTTGATTTTCATCAGTGCCGCCATGCGCAAGGCATTACGCTCGTATTCGCTGAACATCAGGAAAGTCGCGCCGAATGGTTTCACACCGCCATGCAGGGTAAGGCCGTTCATGATCGCTCCCATACCGAACTCACGCACGCCGTAGTGAATATAGTTGCCACCGTGTTCGCGGGTAACGGAAACGCTGTTTGACCAGTCAGTCAGGTTGGACGGGGTTAAGTCGGCAGAACCGCCCACCAATTCAGGCAGCTCTTTTGCCAAGATTTCGATGCTGTTTTGGCTGGCTTTACGGGTGGCGATGGTTTCTGCTTTGGCGCACACTTCTTTCAATGCGGCTTGAACGTAAGCGTCGAAGTTTTCAGGCAGTTTTTTATCCATGCGGCGCACAAATTCTGCGGCTTCGGCAGGATATTTGGCTTGATATTGAGCGAAAAGTTCGTTCCATTCGGACTCAAGTTTCGCGCCTTTTTCTTTTGCATCCCATGCAGCATAGATTTCTTGAGGGATTTCAAACGCAGGATAAGCCCAACCCAAATGTTTGCGCGTGGCTTCGATCTCATCCGCACCCAAAGGCGCACCATGGGTTTTATGGCTGCCTTCTTTGTTGGCACTGCCTTTACCGATTAAGGTTTTGCAGCAAATCAGAGAAGGTTTGCCGGTTTCGGCTTTGGCCGCTTCAATGGCCGTCTGAATGGCATCAGTGTCATGACCGTTTACATTTGGAATCACATGCCAGCCGTAGCTTTCAAAACGTTGCGGAATATTTTCGGTAAACCAGCCGTCCACTTTACCGTCGATGGAAATATTGTTGTCATCATATAAAACAATCAGTTTGCCCAAGCCCAAAGTACCGGCAAGCGAGCAGGCTTCATGCGATACGCCTTCCATCATGCAACCATCGCCCATGAAGACGTAGGTGTGGTGGTCAACGATGTTCAAACCGTCTTTATTGAATTCGGCAGCCAAGATTTTTTCGGCCAAAGCCATGCCCACAGCGTTGGCAATACCTTGTCCCAATGGGCCGGTTGTGGTTTCCACGCCGTCGGTATAGCCATATTCCGGATGGCCGGGGGTTTTACTGTGCAGTTGGCGGAAATTTTTCAAATCATCAATGGAAACGTTGTAGCCGGTCAGGTGCAACAGGCTGTAAAGAATCATGGAAGCATGACCATTGGAGAGGACAAAACGGTCGCGGTTGTAGAATTTCGGGTTGGCCGGATTATGATTGAGGAACTTCGTCCACAATACTTCCGCCATTTCCGCCATACCCATAGGCGCACCCGGGTGGCCGGAGTTGGCTTTTTGTACGGCATCGACTGAGAGGAAACGGATTGCGTTTGCCAGTTGAGACATGGTTTGACCTTCCTTGGACAAGATTGGAAATTTGAAAAAAGTGTGTCGATTATCGCCTGAATCAGCCGTGCTTTCAAGAATAGCCTTTTATATTTGCATTGTCAGACGGCATGATTTCCAATAGGCTGTCTGAAATGGACAGGATAGATGATATTAACTGTTATTTCGTTTTGAAACAGTATGTTGTAAATTTTTTATCGGACAAATAGGAAATCACTATAAGTATAAACCTGCGCTTATTCCGTAAGTCTTTGAATACTGCTCTTTTCAGACGGCCTTGTATGAGACAGGAGTACCTCAACTATTGTTAAGGCCAAACCCTGCTTTTGCTTTGCATAGAGCCAAATGTTATGATTTTATATGCACTCCAAAGGCCGTCTGAAAATACTCGCATCAAACTACTACCATGACAAAAGGCTTGTGTGCACTTCGATTAAGGAACACTGATTATGTCACCCGAAAACCAAGCTGAAAACACCACACCCTCAACAGAAAAAACGACAAAAGCCACTCCGCCCAAACCTTCCAAACCCAAATCCAGCGTAATTCAAATTCATCCCGAAGGCGAACGCATTCATCCGAAAAAAGCAGAAGGACGCTTTGCCAAACTGCGTATCGCCGCCGTATTGGCGACCCAGTTTGTATTTTACGTAATTCCATGGTTTAACTGGAGTAACCGTCAGGCAGTTTTATTCAATATCCCTGACCGTCATTTTTTCATTTTCGGCCTGTCACTGGGCATGGGTGATTTAATTTACCTTGCCCTACTGCTGATGATTTGTGCTTTCGGCCTGTTTTGGTGGACAACCATTGCCGGTCGTTTGTGGTGCGGCTACTCTTGCCCGCAAACGGTTTACACCGAAATCATGCTTTGGATCGACAACTTGGTTGAAGGCGACCGCAACAAACGTTTAAAACTGGAAAAATCGCCTTGGAACTTTACTAAAATCCGCATTAAGGCCACCAAATACCTACTGATTTTCCTTGTCTGTGCATGGACAGGTATCACTTTTGCAGGCTGGTTTGTCCCTATCCGCCAGTTTGTTCCCGATTTATTCACCGGAGCAGCAGGCGGTGGCGCAATGTTTGCCGCAGCGTTTTACGGATTCATGACCTTCTTCTTTGCCCACATCATGCGCGAAAAAGTGTGTCTGCATATGTGCCCGTATGCACGCTTCCAAAGTGCGATGTTTGACAAAGACACGCTGATTATTTCCTACGATACCGAACGCGGCGAACCTCGCGGTGCACGCAAAAAAACCGCCAACAAAGAAGACAGCGGCTTGGGCGACTGTATCAACTGCACCATGTGCGTACAAGTCTGCCCCGTCGGCATCGACATCCGCGACGGCCTGCAATACCAATGTATCGGTTGTGCAGCCTGTGTTGACGCTTGTGATGAAATCATGGACAAAATGGGTTATCCGCGCGGCCTGATCCGTTACACTACCGAAGGTGCGATGGAGCATGAATACCCTGAAAGCGACATCAAAAAACGCCTGAAACGCCCTCGCGTTGCAGGTTATGGTGCAGTATTGTTTGTGGTTATTATTGCTTTCTTAACCGGCATTTCTACCCGTAAAATGATCGAAGTGGATATTCTGAAAGACCGCGGTGTGATGGTGCGTGAAAACAGCCAAGGCTGGTTGGAAAATGCCTACAACCTGCGCATCATTAATAAGAGTGAACATGAACAGACCGTTACTGCAACAGTCAAAGGTTTTGATGATATCGCCTTGACCGGCTTGCCAGAAAACGGTATTAAAATTGCGCCACGCGAAACCGTGACCATTCCGGTTCAAGTGTCCACCCTCCCTGAGTACGCCGAAAAAGGCAGTCAGCCGATTGAATTTACCTTCACATATCGTGAAACCGATGCTGCTGATGCCGAACCGACTGTCTTGAATGAAAAAGCAACCTTTATTGGAGAATAACAACGGTGTCCCAACCCAATTCCACTAAGCCTTGGTATAAACACATTTGGCCTTGGGTGCTGATGGCAGGTCCCATCTTTGTTGTTATCGCCAGCGTGTCTATGTTCTTCGTCGCAAAAGAACATACGACAGACTTGGTTTCCGACGATTACTATAAAGACGGCAAACACATCGAAATCCAGCTTCACCGCGATGAAGAAGCCGTTAAACGGCAGATTCAGGTGCAGGTTTTAATCAGTCCAGACATGAATGCAGCCAAAGTATTCGTCAGCGGACAATTCGATCCTAAACAGCCATTAAACCTGCTGCTGATGCACCCGACACGCAAAGCTGACGACCAAACCGTCAAGCTGCGCGCCGTAACGTCCGAACCACAAAACGGCCGCATGGAATACGAAGCCATCTTCAAACCTCTCCACCAAACCAACCATTGGTACTTACGAGTTGAAGATACCTCAGGCGTGTGGCGTGTTGAAAACAAATGGATAGTCAGCCAAGGCAACGCAGTCAATCTGACGCCAATGGACAAATTGTTCGACAACGGCAAACAAGCCGCTTCAGAAGAACAATAAATCCCATGTTCAGGCCGTCTGAAACTTTCAGACGGCCTGAAAATCTTTATATCCTATATTCCTCTTTAAAATATGATTTTTTCCAATTGGCGCAGACTGACCGAAAACGAAGTCCGTATGGCAAAACAGGTTTTTGCGGACAGCATAAACTTCCACCACATCAAAATATATCGCGGCATTCCGCTTCTACCCAACGCCAATACCGCCATTGCGCCCAATGGAAACATATACTTTCCGCGTAAACACTGCCCAGAAGATTTCACTCAAGCCGGCATAGCCTACAAAATTTGGCTGATTCATGAGCTGACACATGTCTGGCAACACCAGCGCGGTCACAAAGTTTGG
>CAUSHT010000114.1:0-4915 GCA_963531275.1 uncultured Neisseria sp. | reverse complement strand
GGCATAAATTTTTCATGAAAGACGCAGAGCAGAGTAGTTGTTATACCGCTTCTTTCCCTTTATTTATGCCCGAAATTTGGCAGTCTGTCCGTTTTAAGCGGAACGGCTGCCTTTTTGTATTTTAAAGGAACGCAATCATTATGGATTTCAGTTGGTTGGCCGAGCCGCATACTTGGATAGGCTTTGCCACGCTTCTGGTTTTGGAAGTTGTTTTAGGTATTGATAACCTTGTTTTCGTAGCGATTTTGGCAAACAAGGTCAAACCGTCGCAACGGGATAGGGCGCGGATAACGGGCTTGGGTTTGGCTGTCGTTATTCGGATTTTCATGCTGGGCTTTATGGCGCACATCATGACGCTGACGCGTCCTTTGTTTGAGCTGGGCGGCTTGGAGATTTCCGGTAAAGACATGATTATGTTTGCCGGCGGTATTTTCCTGCTTTATAAAGCGACTACCGAGCTGCACGAACGCCTTGAAGGCCACAATCAATTTGCTGTTGCTGAAGGGCAGAAGAAGCATTCTGCCTTTTGGGGCGTTGTGGCGCAAATCTTGATTTTGGATGCGGTTTTCTCTATCGATTCTGTCATTACGGCAGTGGCGATGGTGGATCATATTGTGGTGGCAATGGGTGCAGTGGTTGTGGCGATGACGGTGATGATTTCCGCCAGCAAACTGTTGACCGCCTTTGTGGACAAGCATCCGACCGTAGTGATGTTGTGTTTGGGTTTCTTGTTGATGATTGGCTTCAGCCTGATTGCGGAAGCCTTCCATTTCCATATTCCGAAAGGCTATTTGTATGCGGCGATCGGCTTCTCGATTTTGATCGAACTGTTTAATCAGGTTTCGCAAAAGAATGCCCGCAAAAATGACTATATCAGTACCTCTTGGCGTAAACGCACCGCTGAAAATGTGTTGGGTATGATGGGTATCCGCGAAAGCATTTTGGCAAAAGCAGGCGATAATGGCGGCGATGACGAGCATTTTGAAGAAAACGAAAAATCCATGATTCGCAGCGTGCTGACTTTGGCGGAGCGTCCGATTATGGGTGTGATGATTCCGCGTCGGGAAATCGAGAAATTGGATATTTCCCAAAGTCGGGAAGAGCAAAATGCGCAGCTGAAAAATACGCCGTATAGCCGTTTGTTGGTTGTCGGTAAGGCAGGTGTAGATGAACCTTTGGGCTATATCAGTAAAAAAGATTTGCTGAACCAGCTGCTTGAATCGGGAGAAATCAATATTCAGACGGCCTTGCGCCAGCCGTTGATTTTGCCGGACAGTACGACGGCGTTGAATGCAATTGAATTGTTCCGTCAAAGCAGTGCGGATTATGCCTTGGTGGTGGATGAGTTTGGCGCGGTGTTGGGTATGGTAACCATGAAAGATTTGTTGGAAACCATTGCCGGGGAGTTCCCCGAAGAGTTTGAGCGTGAGGAAGAAGAAGCTGCTCCAGCCAGTCAGGATGAAACGCTGTCTGTAGATGGTGCATTGGAGTATGTGGAATTGGCTTCTCAATTAAATTTGCCTACCCAAGAGGAAGACGCTGACTTTCATACCGTTGCCGGCTTAATTATGGAAGAGTTGCAAAGTATTCCTGATGTAGGCGATTTCATCGATTATCACGGCTGGCGTTTTGAAGTGGTTGAAAAAGACGGACAACGGATTGCTCGTGTGAAAATCAACCGTTTGCCGGAAGAAGAATAAGTGAAGAGTTAGTATGGTAAAGGCCGTCTGAAAATGTTCAGACGGCCTTTTTATTTATCCGACTTTAGTTGCCGTAATGTCCAGAGCCTAAAATCCGGTGTGAATGTGCGCCGGTTGCATGGTGGGGATTGCTTGGAACTTGATTGCACCAACAGGCTGCAAGCCAGGCAAAAGCGGCGGCTTCCACCCATTGCGGGTCAAGATGGAGCTTGGCTGTGCTGTGCAATTGGGTGTCGGGAGAAAACAGGGTTTCCAAGTCATGCATTAACACCGGATTGCGGATGCCACCGCCGCAGATATAAAGATGATGAATCGCCGGGGCAGCTTGTTTGGTCGCGTCAAAAATGGTTTGTGCAGTATAAAAGATCAATGTGCGCATGACGTCTTCCGGCTTTTCATCACCTTTCAGACGGCCTTGAAGCCAGCTTAGGGAAAACAACTCTCGGCCTGTACTTTTCGGATAAGGGCGGCTGAAGTAAGGATGGTCGAGCAGGGAAGCGAGCAGGTCAGGGAGGATTTTACCTTGTGCGGCTTTTTCCCCGTTTTTGTCGTAAGGCTGCTGCCAAATATGTTGCATCCATGCATCCATCAACATATTGCCGGGGCCGGTATCGAAGCCGAAAGAAGGGCTGTCGGGCGGGAGGATGCTGATATTGGAAATGCCGCCAATATTGAGTACGGCGCGGGTTTCATTCGCATCTTGAAACAACGCTTCGTGAAAAGCTGGGACGAGGGGCGCACCTTGACCGTTGCAGGCAAGGTCGCGGCTGCGGAAGTCGCCGACTGTGAAAATGCCGGTTAGTTCGGCTAATAGGGGGAGGTTGACCAGTTGAATGCTGTAACCGTGTTCTGGCGCATGGCGGATGGTTTGTCCGTGGCAGCCGATTGCGGCAATGTCTTTGGCTGATAGGTTTTGTTCTGCCAATAGTTGTTGGACGGTTTGGGCGTATAGGCGGCTGAGTGTTTGCGCCAGGATATTGCTTCTGTGCAATTCATTTTCGCCTATGTTTTGCAGTGCCAACAATTCTTGGCGCAGGCCGTCTGAATAGGGTAGAAAGCTATGTGCAACGGCGCGTTGCCATTGCTTGCCCTGCATTTGAATCAGTACGGCATCGGCACCGTCCATGCTGGTTCCGGACATGATGCCGATATAGTATTGGGGTTGCATTTCGATTACAGAAAGAGAGGGTAAAACGACATTTTAACGCCTTTTGACGTTTTTACGGGAATTTCGGCATTTAATGTAAATAGTTGGTGCAAGAAAGATTACAAAGAGGTTAAAATAACGCGACTCAACATGTTTTCCAAAAGGAAACTTTCCATGGCTCAAACTCAGTCGAGTGCGAACTTGAAGCTGATTAATACGGTTTTTGCCGCTATGCTTGTGAGCATGGTCGGCTATTTTATTTATTGGGGCCTGGGTTATACCCATTACAACCATTCCGGCCTGTTTATCCTTGCCACCTTTTTCGGCGTCTTCATGGCGTTTAATGTGGGTGGCAACGATATTGCCAACTCTTTCGGTACAAGTGTCGGTTCCGGCACATTGACCATTCCGCAAGCTTTGCTGATTGCGGCAGTATTTGAAGTCAGCGGCGCAGTGATTGCCGGTGGCGAGGTAACAGATACCATCCGTAAGGGTATTGTCGATTTGAATGGCATGCATCTGGATCCGATGCAGTTTGTCTTTATTATGATGTCTGCGCTTTTGGCTGCGGCATTGTGGCTGCTTTTTGCATCGCGCAAAGGCCTGCCGGTTTCTACGACACATGCCATTATCGGCGGTATCGTCGGTAGTGCTTTGTGTATGGCGGCATTGAACGGTGTGGATTCTGTTGCGTTGATTCAATGGGACAAGTTGGGCGAAATTGCCTTGTCTTGGATTTTGTCTCCGGTATTGGGCGGCATCGTTTCCTATCTGTTGTTTTCACGAATTAAGAAAAACGTTTTGGACTACAACTCTTGGGCCGATAATACGCTCAAAGGCATCAAGTTGGAGAAGAAAGCTTATAAAGAAGAGCATCGCCTGTTTTTTGAAGCCTTGAGTGAATCTGAAAAAGTCGAATACGCCACCAAAATGGCGCACGATGCCCAAATTTATGATGAGCCGGACTTTGATCCTGAAGAATTGCAGTCTGAGTATTATCGCGGTCTGCACCGCTTTGACAGCCGTAAGAGCGAAGTAGATTCTTACAAAGCCCTGCATTCCTGGGTACCGTTTATTGCTTCTGTCGGCGGTATGATGATTGCGGCCATGTTGATTTTCAAAGGTCTGAAAAATCTGCATTTGGGTATGAGCAATGTGAATAGCTTCCTGACCATTTTCATGATCGGTGCGGCTATTTGGATGGGTACGTTTGTATTTGCCAAAAGTTTGAAACGCAAAGATTTGGATAAATCGACTTTCCAAATGTTCTCATGGATGCAGGTATTTACCGCCTGCGGTTTCGCATTCAGCCATGGTGCGAACGATATTGCCAATGCGATTGGTCCGTTTGCCGCGATTATGGATGTGTTGCGTACCAATAGTATTACCGCTCAAAACGCCGTGCCGCCAATTGCCATGTTGACTTTCGGTATCGCTTTGATCGTCGGCTTGTGGTTTGTCGGTAAAGAAGTGATTAAAACCGTAGGCACCAGCTTGGCAGAAATGCACCCTGCCTCCGGCTTCTCAGCAGAGCTTTCGGCCGCCGCCGTCGTGATGGCCGCATCATTTATGGGCTTGCCTGTTTCCAGTACCCATATCTTGGTGGGTGCAGTTTTGGGTATCGGCTTGGTTAACCGCAATGCCAACTGGAAATTGATGAAACCGATCGGCCTTGCTTGGGTTATTACCTTGCCAGCCGCTGCCGTTTTGTCTGTTGTCAGCTATTTGGTTTTGCAAGCCGTGTTTTAATTGATTATTTGATTTCAAAAGGCTGTCTGAAAGATAGATTTCAGACAGCCTTTGCTTATGTTTATTAAGAGGAGATTTTAGTTTGCTTTAATGTCGAACAAATAATGTTGTTCAATATTTAAATTGATGCAAGAATAATCAGCGTAATAAAAAAATACCTTTTGGGAATATCTTAGAAAAAATTTTTGGTTTCAAAACTTGGAGTAGTGAGGTAAACAAAGCTATTTTTAATCAGCCCACTAATAAGATTAATGCAATAAAAAGCCCCAATCCATCGACGTTAAAGATGTCGTATTGAATTGGGACTTTATTTATTTAG
>CAUSHT010000113.1:0-4919 GCA_963531275.1 uncultured Neisseria sp. | reverse complement strand
GCAGAAAACAATAAAGCCGTACGCATCGGTGTGAACTGGGGTTCGCTTGATCAAAGCCTTGCCAAACGTATGATGGATGCCAACCTAGCTTCTGCTACACCGAAGCCGCCTGAAGAAATCATGAAAGAGGCTTTGATTGTTTCGGCGCTGGAATCGGCAGAAAAAGCCGTGGCTTTGGGCTTGCCCGAAGACAAAATCATTTTGTCGTGCAAGGTCAGCGCCGTACAAGACTTGATTCAGGTTTACCGCGAATTAGGCAGCCGTTGCCGTTACCCGCTCCATCTCGGTCTGACTGAGGCAGGCATGGGCAGCAAGGGCATTGTGGCATCTACCGCAGCTTTGGCCGTATTGTTGCAAGAAGGCATCGGCGACACCATTCGAATTTCCCTTACGCCCGAACCTGGCTCTCCGCGTACACAAGAAGTCATTGTCGGTCAGGAAATCCTGCAAACCATGGGCTTGCGCTCCTTTACGCCAATGGTTACAGCCTGCCCGGGCTGCGGTCGTACCACCAGTACCGTATTCCAAGAATTGGCGCAAGACGTACAAAACTATTTACGTCAAAAAATGACTATTTGGCGCACTGAGTATCCAGGCGTTGAATCATTGAACGTTGCCGTAATGGGTTGCGTGGTAAATGGCCCGGGCGAGAGTAAGCTTGCCGATATCGGTATCAGCCTGCCAGGTACAGGAGAAACTCCGGTTGCGCCGGTTTATGTAGACGGCGAACGAAAAGTTACCCTCAAAGGCGACAATATCGCTGCCGAGTTTTTACAAATCGTTGAAGATTATGTCAAAACCAACTACTGCGAAGGTGGCGCAAAACGTAAGCAAAACCGTGTCATTCCGATTCAATCTGCCTAAAACATTTTCAAGATAAAGAGGCCGTCTAAAAATATGTTGGGCAAACTGGATACTTGGCTGACTGAACATCCCAAACGCAAGGATTTACATGGTTGGCGACGCTTTATTGTTGAATTTTGGTTTTTCGGTTTGAAAGAAGCACGAGCCTGCTTATTTGCAGGCTTGTTTTTCATTGCCATGTTCCTCGTTCCAAAAACAGGCTGGTTAGGAATTTCCCGCTACGACCTGCTGCTGATTTTTGCCGTCTCCGTACAAGCAGCCATGCTGTATTTCAAGCTGGAAACTTGGGATGAAGTGAAATCGATTACGCTGTTTCACTTGGTGGGCTTTGCTTTAGAATGGTTCAAAACATCAGGCGATATCCAGTCTTGGAGCTATCCGGAAGAAGCATATACCAAAATCGGCGGCGTACCGCTGTTTGCGGGCTTTATGTATGCCGCGGTCGGCAGCTATATTATCCAAGCATGGCGGCTGTTTGACCTCAAAATCAAAAGCCATCCGCCATATTGGTTGGGCACTTTGTGCGCGCTGGCGATTTATATCAATTTTTTCACCCATCACTATATCGGCGACTATCGCTGGTATCTCGCAGCCTTTGCCCTCGGCCTATACGCCCGGACGACAGTCTTGTACACGCCCTATGACACCACTCGCAAAATGCCGCTCCTGCTCGCTTTTGTCCTGATTGGATTTTTCATTTGGCTGGCGGAAAATTTAGGAACTTTATTCGGCGTTTGGCGCTATCCCAACCAAATCGGCGCGTGGGCATCGGTACACATCAGCAAATGGAGCTCATGGGCTTTATTGGTGATGATGACTTTTACCATCGTTGCGAATTTAAAACACATCAAACATACCATCAGCGTATCGAAAGATTAGTTGCTTAATATTTTTAAAGGCCGTCTGAAACTTTCAGACGGCCTTTAATTTTCAACAATCAATTAAACAAACTTAAAGCTTTAACAAACACCATAATGACGCCATAGCCCAAAGGGATACAAACCAAAGCCCAGCGCCACCATACGCCGATACCGCCCGCTGATACTTTCTTACTGATCAGATAAGCATCGGATACAGCGGTTTCATCATCGGGATTGCGGCTATGTGCCGCTACTTTAATGTCTTTCTCGTGATGCTTTTCATGAACCGAACGAACACTCAAGTTACACAGCAAACCGACAATCAACAAACCCGCCATAATATACATGGTAATGCTATAAGCTTCAGCAGCCGGAACGCCGCTTTCAATTTGACTTTGGCGGATATAGTTGACCAACACCGGGCCAATAACAGCCGCAGTTGACCATGCCAGCAAAATCCTGCCGTGGATTGCACCGACTTGATAAGTGCCGAACAAATCCTTCAAATACGCCGGAATCGCTGCAAAACCGCCGCCATACATGGAAATAATGACGCAGAACCCAATAACAAACAAAGCCTTGTTACCGCTCTCGCCAATAGACGGAATAGCAAAATACAACAGCGAGCCGAGCACAAAGAAAATGGTATACGTATTTTTACGCCCGATTTTGTCGGACACGCTGGACCACAAAAAACGGCCGCCCATATTAAACAGACTCAACAGACTCACAAAACCCGCCGCCGCACCTGCGCCAATGGCAGCCTGTTTACCGACAGAAGTTTCAGAAAACAGCTCCTGAATCATGACGGAAGCCTGACCCAAAACGCCGATACCCGCTGTCACGTTCAGACACAACACCCAAAACAAGAGCCAAAACTGTGGCGTCTTCATGGCTTCGGAAACATTGACGTGATTACTGCTGACCAATTTGTTTTTAATTTTCGGCGCAACATAACCTTTAGGTCTCCAACCATCGGCAGGGATACGGATAGTAAATGCACCAAACATCATCAATACCAAATAAAAAATGCCCAAAACAACAAAAGCCTGCGCTACGCCAACTGAAGTTTCATTAGAGAAAAAATTCATCAGCGACACGGATAAAGGCGAGGCCAACATCGCGCCGCCGCCAAAACCCATAATCGCCAAACCTGTCGCCATACCCGGTTTATCGGGAAACCATTTCATCAAAGTCGATACAGGCCCGATATAGCCCAAGCCCAAACCAACCCCGCCAATCACGCCGTTGCCTAAATAAAGCAAAAACAGATTGTGCGTATGAACGCCGATCGCCGACACAAAAAAGCCCAAACTAAAGCAGCAGGCAGCAACAAACATTGCTTTACGCGGCCCAACGCGCTCCATCCATGTACCGAACATGGCCGCTGACGCGCCCAACATCGCCAAGGCAATACTGAAAATCCAACCAACCGTGGTCAACTTCCAATCTCCTGCAGCCGACTCAGTAATACCGATAAGCTTGGTCAGCGGCGCATTGAACACGGAATAAGCGTATATCTGTCCGATGGCAAGATGCACGGCCAAAGCGGCGGGTGGTACCAGCCAACGATTAAAGCCGGGTTTGGCAATGGTCGCCTCACGGTCTAGAAATTTCATAAAATCCTCTTATCTTATGTATGTCAAACGCTGATTCCATATCATATGAAATCGAAAAATTGTTAACAATATTGTAACATTAATCTCCCATTTTCCTTTTTGTCCGCTCCATGATAATTTTGCGCATCAGACAGAAAAAACATTCATCTAAACCATTTTCCTCATCCAATATCAACAAAAAGGCCGTCTGAAAATCTTTCAGACGGCCTTTTCATTCATATCGTTTTATGCGGCGAAGCGTTTGGCAACTTCATCCCAGTTAACGATTTCCCAAAAACCTTTCAGGTAGTTAGGACGGCTGTTGCGGTAGTCGATGTAGTAGGCGTGTTCCCATACGTCGCAAGTCAACAGCGGAGTATTTTCAGTAGTCAGCGGAGTACCTGCATTGGAAGTAGAAACCAGATCCAATTCGCCGGCAGGCGTTTTCACCAACCATGCCCAACCTGAGCCGAAAGTACCGGCCGCGCAAGCATTGAACGCTTCTTGGAATTTCTCGAAGCTGCCCCATTTGGCGTCGATGGCCGCAGCCAATTCGCCGGCAGGTTTGCCTTGACCTTTAGGGGTAAAGCCCAGCCAGTAGAAAGTGTGGTTCCAAGTTTGGGCAGCGTTGTTGAACATACCGCCGGAAGATTTTTTCACGATTTCTTCCAAAGGCATTTCTTCAAACTCAGTACCTTTGATTTGATTGTTCAAATTGGTGATATAAGTTTGATGGTGTTTGCCGTAGTGAAACTCCAAAGTTTCTTTGCTCAGATGAGGGGACAAGGCATCCAGTTCATAAGGCAATTGTGGCAGCTTGTGTTCCATTTTTATGCTCCTAATTCTTGATATTTATATTTTGGTAGTGTGTTGTCAAATCGACAACATTGCTATTTTACCTGCTTTAGCCTAAACAAACCAATTGAACTTACACTGCGTTATAATAGTGGATTGCAATTTTCCAGCCAGAGATGCCCGTCATGAGCAATTATTCCGATATGCCTTCTGAAGACCGTGAAATCAGCGCATTGTCACTACCGCCACATTCCACAGAAGCGGAGCAATCCGTCTTGGGCGGCCTGATGCTGGAAAATTCTGCTTGGGATCGTATTGCCGATGTCGTTTCCGGCGAGGATTTTTACCGCCACGAACACCGCCTGATTTTTCGTGCGATTGCCAACCTGATTAATGAAAGCCGTCCTGCCGACGTCATTACCGTTCAAGAAAGTTTGGAACGCAATGAAGAATTGGAAGCGGCAGGCGGATTCAACTATCTGATTACGCTGGCGCAAAACACGCCGTCTGCTGCTAATATCCGCCGCTACGCCGAAATCGTGCGCGAACGTTCCATCATGCGCCAGCTTGCCGAAGTCGGCACGGAAATTGCACGCAGCGCATACAATCCGCAAGGGCGCGATGCAGGCCAGCTTTTGGACGAGGCGGAAAACAAAGTATTCCAAATCGCCGAAAGTACCGCCAAATCCAAACAAGGCTTCCTTGAGATGCCCGACCTTTTGAAAGAAGTGGTCGAACGCATCGATATGCTTTATTCGCGCGACAATCCTGATGAAGTAACCGGCATATCGACAGGTTTTAT
>CAUSHT010000112.1:0-4928 GCA_963531275.1 uncultured Neisseria sp. | reverse complement strand
GCAGGGTGGCGGTTTGCCAGTTGGGACGGATGGGCATGATGGGGTGCTTTAATCAATGGGTTGCGTGAGGAAAAGGAAAAAAGGCCGTCTGAATAATGGATTTCAGACGGCCTTATTGTACGGATTTCTGCTTTTTTAACAATACGCGCGATTAGCGTACGTCAACGTATGAGCTGCTGTGCAGTTCGCGCAGGAGGTTGGTGGTCGCCTGTTGTGCTTTTTGTTGGGACAGGTATTGGCGGACGGCGTTTTGTTGGCGCTCTTCAGGCGTACCTGCTTCGCGGACATCGTTCAGCTTGATGATGTGCCAGCCGAATTGGGTGCGGACAGGGGCGCTGATTTGGCCGGGTTTGAGTTTGTGGACGGCTTCTTCAAATGGGGCAACCATCATGCCGTCGGCAAACCAGCCCAAATCGCCACCGTTGCCGGCGCTGCTGTCTTGCGAGTATTGGCGTGCCAAACCGCCGAAATCTGCGCCGCTGCGGGCTTGTGAGTAGATTTTGCGGATGGTGCTTTCTGCGCCGACGGCGGCATTGTCGTTGTCGGCTTTAATGAGGATGTGTTGGGCATGGTATTGGCGCACAGGGTCTGCTTCAGGCAGGGTGACGCCTTGTTGTTTGGCCTGCTCGATGTAGCGTGCCACTTCGGAGTCGCTCACGCGGCTGTTTTGCATGATGGCTTGTTGGCGCACTTTTTCAACAATAATGCTGTCGGCGATGTCTTGACGGACGGAGGCAGACGGGTTTTTGATGTTGGGGTTGTGCGCGATAACGGCTTCGATTTCGCTATCGGTCGCTTGGATGTTGCGGCGTTTGCCGGCTTGGAGGATCAGGGATTGGTTGATCATTTGTGCCAAAACCTGTTGGCGCAGCTCGTTGGCGTCCATTTGTGTGCCTTTAGGCATGGTTTGGCGCGCTTGCGCTACGGCTTGCGCTACTTGGCGGTGGGTAATGACTTCGTTGTCGACAACCGCGGCAATGCCGTCTGAAAGATGTACGCCGCTTTGTACGGCAGGCATGGTGGTGGCGCTGACGACTGGAGTTTTGTTGGTACGCGCTTTGGTCGCTTTGGCTTTAGGAGCGGCGTGTGCGCCTGCTGCGAGAGTGAGTGCGGCGACGAGAATCAGGGGTTTGAAGTTCATTGTTTGACTACCTCGTTGGTTTTGCTGTAACCGGGGATGGCTAAGCGGAGTTTTTCGAATGGGTTGTTGCCGATATTGCTCAAGTCTTTGAGTTGGAGGTTGAAGAATACGGCGTTTTTGTGGCTGTTTTCGCCGGTAACATAGCGTTGGCCGACCAAGCTTGCGCTCCAGCAGCCGCAGTTGCTTTTGTATTCTGCACCGATGAGCATTTCCAGCGGTTTTTTGGCTTCGATTTCGTAGTTGTAACGGGCGACGGCGTACAGGTTTTTGCTCAACGGCCATTGGGCGGCAAGGTCGACTTGACTGAGCCTGTCGTAGAAATAGTCGCCGTTGGCTTGCAGATAAATGCGTTCGTTGCGTCCGTATTTGTAGCGCGCACTTAAGACTTTGCCGGGTTCGGGGTTGTAGGCAATCCCTGCGGCGTAGTTTTCGGCACGGCTTTGGTTTTGGTTGTAGTGGATGTCCAAGTCGATGCGGATGCTCGGGGTAAGGTTGCCGTGTGCAAAGGCTACCCAGTCGGATTGGCTGCGCGGATAATTGCTGACGTTGCCGTCAGGCAGGACGTTGTCTTTTTTGAAATAAAACTTCTGGCCGATACCTGCACGGAAGAGTTCCGCGCCGGTGTTGGGGTTGAGGATGCGGCTTTGTGTGGCCAGCGTCAGGCTGTTGGCCGAATTGATGCGGTCGTTGCCGGAATACAGGTTTTCGCGGAACAGCTGCGAGTAGGTAAAGCTGTTTTCGGAGCTGTCGAAATTGGGTAGGTCGTTTTGGGACTTGGTCGGAATGTAGTTGTAAAACAGGCGCGGTTCGAGCGTTTGCAGGTATTCACCGCCGAATAGACGGGCCCTGCGCTCGAAGGTCAGGCCGCTGTCGACGTTGATGAT
The DNA here is from genome assembly GCA_963531275.1 of uncultured Neisseria sp. Lineage (GTDB taxonomy): Bacteria > Pseudomonadota > Gammaproteobacteria > Burkholderiales > Neisseriaceae > Neisseria. The sequence goes on along the minus strand of CAUSHT010000112.1, from coordinate 2,903 downwards.
TGGCAGGACGCGGCTGACATTGCGGCTGCTTTGGCCGTTGAAGCTGTTGAGGCTGTAATAAGTGGCGTGTACGCCGACTTTAGGCCGGATGTAGCCCCATTGGTTGTGGAAGTCCCATTTGACGCTCGGGTAGAGCACCACGCGGCTGCCGTCTTGCTTGGTATCGTGGTCAAAACGGGTGAATTGGCCGAACACGTTGAGTTGCGCTTTGCCGAGATGGCTTTGCCAACGGCCGGTCAGACGGGGCATGATGGCATAAGGCTCGTCTTTATAGCCGTCTTGGTTGGCAAGCGTTTGATATTTTTGTACGCGCAACGAGCCGTCGAAGCTGCCGCCCAACAGTTTGTCGCTGTAATTGAGCCATGCCTGACGGTCGAGGTTGACGTTGCGCGCGATGTCTTCGCGGCCGTAGAAGTCGCGGTAGTAATCGTCGTCGGAAACTTGGTTGTAGTTGATGCCGCCGCTGATTTTGCTGTTCAGCTGCTGCTGGTGTTTCCATTTGAACTGGTAGCGGTTGTTGTGGACGCTTTTTTGGTCGTTTGGCATCCAGTCGCCATCGACTTCGCCGCTGTAATTCGGTTGCAGATAACGCACTTGGCCGCCCAATTGCACACCGCGTTTGCTGATGATGCCCGGGCGGATGGTGGCATCCAAATTAGGCGCAAGGTTGAAGTAGTAGGGCAGGCTCAGCTCAAGGCCGTCTGAACCGGTGGCAATGGTCGGAACGAGCAGGCCGCTTTTGCGGTTGCCGTTGATGGGGAAGTCCGCCCAAGGTGTGTAGAGGACAGGGATGCCGCCGAATACCAGAGAAGCGTGTTTGGCCACGCCGATACCTGTCGACTCATCGGCTTCAATGCTTTGCGCTTGGATATACCAGCTGGCATCGCCGGGCGAACAGGTGTTGAATTTGGTATTGATGAGTTTGTAGAGGCCTTTGCCTTTGAGTTCGGCTTTTTCGCTGACACTTTGAAGGCGGCGGCCGCCTTGTTCGGTATTGAGGCGCACGGCAGTGCCGGAACCGGTTTGATTTTTGAGGTTGTAAACCAATTGGTCGCCGGATACGGTCGAACCGTTTTGATACAGGGTAAAGCGGTCGCCGGCGGTAACGGTATCGGCGGCTTGGTCGTATTGCGCCCAATCGGCGTTGAGAACATCGGCATTGCGCTCGACAATGACGTCGCCTTCGGCACGGACGCCGACTTGGGTCTGACCTTCTATTTTATCGGCGTTGACGCGGGTGTAATCGGCAGGCAGGGCAGGCTCGCCGCTGCGTTTGATTTCGGCGGTTTCGGCCGGCTTGGCATCTTCATGGTCGCAAAATAGGCAAGTGCTGCCCAAAGAAAGCGGATCGGCTTCGCTTTGGCCGGTTTTTGCCGGTTTGGATTCGGCGGCGTGGGCAGGGATATAGTCTTCCGCCTGCGGAACAGAAGCATCTTCCGCGCGCACGGCTGTTGCGCCAAAGCCCATAATTAAGGCGAGTACCAAGGGTTTGAGTGAAAATAAACGAGCCAAAATCGCCCCTTAAATCGGTTTGCCAGTTAGAATAGCGGTTATTGTAACCTGAAATTCTGCGATACCGCTATGCAACGACAAACCGAATTACAAAACTGGCTGGAGTCTGTTTACCCGAACCAGCCGTTCGAATTGAGCTTTGCGGCAGCCGATGCCGACTTCCGCCGTTATTTCCGTGCGACGTTTTCAGACGGCCAGACCGTCATCTGTATGGACGCGCCTCCTGAGAAGATGAGTGTTGCGCCTTATTTGAAAGTGCAAAAACTGTTTAACATGGTCAATGTGCCGCAAGTGCTTCATGTGGATGAAGCGTTGGGCTTTATGGTGTTGAACGATTTGGGCAATACCACATTCCTGACCGCCATGAATCAGGAAAACAGCGAAACCGCCCACAAAGCCCTGCTGCTCGAAGCCATCGACGAACTGATCGAGCTGCAAAAAGCCAGCCAGCCCGGCAAACTGCCGGAATACGACCGCGAAGTCATGCTGCGCGAGATTAATTTGTTCCCCGAATGGTTTGTGGCCAAAGAATTGGGCCGCGAGCTGACCTTCAAGCAACGCCAGTTGTGGCAGCAAACTGTCGATACGCTGTTGCCGCCCCTGTTGGCACAACCTAAAGTTTACGTTCACCGCGACTTTATCGTCCGCAATCTGATGCTGGCAAAAGGCCGCCCAGGCGTGTTGGACTTCCAAGACGCGCTTTACGGCCCGATTTCCTATGATTTGGTGTCGCTGCTGCGCGATGCATTTATCGAATGGGAAGAAGAATTTGTATTGGACTTGGTCATCCGTTACTGGGAAAAAGCACGCGCTGCCCAGCTGCCTGTACCTGCCGAGTTTGACGAGTTCTACCGCTGGTTTGAATGGATGGGTGTACAACGCCATTTGAAAGTGGCCGGTATTTTTGCCCGCCTGTACTACCGCGACGGCAAAGACAAATACCGTCCTGAAATTCCGCGCTTCTTGAACTATTTGCGCCGCGTATCCCGCCGTTACAACGATTTGGCGCCGCTCTATGCGTTGCTGGTCGAATTGGTCGGCGATGACGAATTGGAAACAGGCTATACCTTCTAAGCTTGGTTTTTTAAGATTTGATTCCACTTTTCAGACGGCCTGATCAACAAAAGGCCGTCTGAAACCTTTACAGAACACATAAACATGACTTACATGATTTACCCCAAAACCTACGACGTGATTGTCGTCGGTGGCGGCCATGCAGGTACCGAAGCCGCGCTTGCCGCCGCACGCATGGGTGCGCAAACCCTGCTGCTCTCACACAACATCGAAACCCTCGGCCAAATGTCGTGCAATCCCTCCATCGGCGGTATCGGCAAGGGCCACCTCGTGCGCGAACTCGACGCATTGGGCGGCGCGATGGCGTTGGCCACCGA
>CAUSHT010000111.1:0-4950 GCA_963531275.1 uncultured Neisseria sp. | reverse complement strand
ATGGCAGCCAAGGCTTTTTCCGGCTCATCGTCTTTATAATAGGCATACGCCGTATCCAACTGGGACTGCTGTGCATAGCGGCCGTTTGGAAAACGGGATTCTAAAATTTCGTATAACTTGACAGCTCGCGTATAATTGTTGCTGTTCAATTCGTCTTGCGCTTCGGCATAAAGCTTTTCCACACTCCAATCTTGAGTAATTTGGGCGTCTTTATCGATTGTGCCTTTATTTGCGCAGGCACTCAGTGCCAAACCTAAAGAAACTACTAAAAGAATTTTTTTCATGCAGAATACTTCCTTTGATAACGAAGCCGATTATAGCGATGATTTAGACTTTCCGTCATCCCCTGAAACAGAAAGTTGTGTTAATTTGACCGTTCCGCTCGAAATGGCGGGCGGAAGGCTGGATGCCGTATTGGCCAAACTCATGCCCGACTACTCGCGCAGCCGCCTGAGTTCGTGGATTAAAGAGGGTGCGGTCATTGTAAACGATAAGCCCGCGCAACCCAAAGATAAAATGATAGGCGGTGAATTGATTGCCGTTACGGTACGTCCGAGCGAAGAAAACCTCGCATTCACGCCCGAACCCATGGATTTGGACATCATTTATGAAGACGATACCGTTATCATCATCAACAAACCGGCCGGACTGGTCGTCCATCCTGCCGCAGGCAACTGGAGCGGCACCCTGCTCAACGGCCTGTTGGCGCACTGTCCCGAATTAAGCCAAGTGCCGCGTGCGGGCATCGTACACCGTTTGGACAAAGAAACCAGCGGCCTGATGGTGGTCGCCAAAACCTTGCCGGCGCAAAACTCACTGGTTCAACAGCTTCAAGAGCGCACAGTCAAACGCATTTACCGCGCAGTCGCCAACGGCATTGTTCCTTTCGACGGCAAAATCGAAACCCAAATCGGCCGCGATCCGCACAACCGCCTGAAAATGGCAGTCGTTAAATTCGGCGGCAAACCTGCCATTACCCACGTCAAAGTGTTGGAACGTTATCTGGCACACAGCTACATCGAATGCTCACTCGAAACCGGCCGCACGCACCAAATCCGCGTCCATATGCGCGAAGCCAACCATCCTTTAGCCGCTGACCCTGTTTACGGCAACCTGCGCCATCCGTGCAGCGATGCGGTTAAAGAAGCCATCAAAGCCCTCGGCACGCGCCAAGCCCTACATGCCTACCGCTTGAGCTTTGTACATCCAAAAACCGGTGAAACCGTTTCCTTTGAAGCGCCTATGCCTGACGATATGTACCACCTGCTTTCCGTCCTGCGTCTGGAAGCCGGTTTGGATTCGTCCCTAAGCAACGAGGAAGAATGGCAAGAGAAATTCGGCATGGACGATGACGATGATTGGAATGAAGACGACTACGATGTCGAAGTCGTTTATGTAAGGGATTAAACCCATTTTTCAGACGGCCTAAAATATTATTTGAGGCCGTCTGAAATCAATCCGTTCCAATATTCAGCGATTCAAAGATTATGAAAACCATCACAGATACCCTAAACCTCGCCCCGCAAGGCAAGAATTTTTTGACTGCCGACTGGCCTGCCCCTGCCAATGTCAAAACGCTTATTACCACGCGCAACGGTGGTGTCAGCGAAGGCGTGTACCGCAGCCTGAATGTCGGCTCACACGTCGGCGACAATCTGGAAGCCGTGCTCCGCAACCGCGAAATCGTACAGGAACAAGTCGGCCTACCCGTTGCCTACCTCAATCAAATCCACAGCACCATCGTTGTAAATGCCGCCGAGACGTTAGGCAATACACCTGACGCCGATGCTTCGGTTGATACGACGGGAACAGTCGCCTGCGCTTCGATGACTGCCGATTGCCTGCCTGTCTTGTTTTGCAACAAAGCAGGGACCGTTGTTGCGGCGGCTCATGCAGGTTGGCGCGGTTTGGCCGGCGGCGTTTTGCAAAATACCATTGCGGCAATGAATGTCGAGCCGTTGGAAATCATGGCCTATCTCGCGCCTGCCATCGGTCCTGATGCGTTTGAGGTGGGGCAAGATGTATTTGATGCGTTTTGCACACCTATGCCGGAAGCTGTCGATGCGTTTGAAGACATCGGCGGCGGCAAATACCTTGCCGACATTTACGCTTTGGCGCGCATGGTTCTGCATCGCGAAGGCGTGAACATGATTTATGGCGGCACCCATTGCACCGTTTTGGAACGCGATACTTTCTTCTCCTACCGCCGCGACGGACAAACCGGTCGTATGGTCAGCCTGATTTGGTTGGAAAAATAAGATTTAAGCCATCAAAGACAAGGCCGTCTGAAATACTTTCCGTTTGCGGTTTCAGACGGCCTAAACATTATTCGTTATAATCCGACGATGCCGTAACCGGTTTCAACGAAGGAATATCCAATGAAAAAAATCCTATTGCCTGCACTTGCCCTATTGCTTGCTTCTTGCGGTTTCCACCTGAAAGGCACAGGCGTGACTTCTCAGCCGCTGCCTTATCAAAACTGGCATGTAGAAGGCGGAGCCGTCATGCAAAAAGCGCTGGAAAATGCCTTACGCCGTGCCGACGGTCATCCGGTTAGCGAAGCCGAATCACAAATCACCCTGCGCGTTGTCGACTTTCAAAAACGCCGCGATATCTACACCATCACCCGCGCCGCTGCAATCAACGAATACCTGCTGGCCATGACCGTCAAAGCCCAAGCCTTCCGTAACGGTGAGCCGGTTGGCGAACCGATAGAAGTTAAGGTTCACCGCACCATGGACTACGCCGACAGCGAAGTTTTGGGCAAACAGGAAGAGGAAGAAACCATTTGGTCTGAAATGCGCATCGACGCCGCAGATCAAATCGTCCGCCGCCTGACTTTCCTGAAGGCGCAATAATGGCTGCCGCGCCCATTGAGAGCCTGCGCCCCGATACGCCGCTCAAACCGTTGTACATTATTCACGGCGAAGAGGATTTGTTGCGCATCGAGGCTTTGGATACGCTGCGCACAGCCGCAAAAAAACAAGGCTATCTCAACCGCGAAGTCTATACCGCCGAAAACAATTTTGACTGGAACGAACTGTTGCAGAGTGCCGGCAGCGCAGGTTTGTTTGCCGATTTGAAACTGCTGGAAATCCACATTCCCAACGGCAAACCCGGCAAAAACGGAGGCGATGCCCTGCAAACCTTCGTCGAACGCCTGCCCGAAGATACGGTTACGCTCATCCTACTGCCCAAGCTTGAAAAAGCGCAAATCCAGTCCAAATGGTTTTCCGCATTGGCAGGCAAAGGCATCGTCTTAGAAGCCAAAGCCGTTGCACCACATGTGTTGCCACAATGGATACAGGGCCGTCTGAAACAGCAGGGTTTGGATATCGAACCTGAAGCACTTGCCCTTTTTGCCGAGCGCGTCGAAGGCAATCTTTTGGCCGCCCGTCAGGAAATCGAAAAACTCGCCCTGCTCCATCCCCAAGGCCATTTAATCAATATTGCCGATGCAGAGGCCGCGGTTGCCACCGTCGCCCGCTTCGACGTATTCCAACTGGCAGGCGCATGGATGAAAGGCGATGCCCTGCGCGTTTCCCGTTTACTGGACGGTTTGGAAGAAGAAGGCGAAGAGCCGGTTTTGCTTTTGTGGGCGGTTGCCGAAGACATCCGCACCCTAATCCGCCTGACTGCCGCGCTCAAGCAAGGCCAAAACATCCAAAGCCTGCGCAACAGCCTGCGCTTATGGGGCGACAAGCAGACCCTTGCACCAATGGCGACCAAACGCATTTCCATCAACCGCCTGCTCGACGCGCTCAAAGCCTGCGCCAAAATCGACCGCATCATCAAAGGCGCGGAAGAAGGCGATGCATGGACCGAGTTCAAACAGCTCATCACTTCTCTGGCCGCTTGAAACCGTTGCCACGCGTCAAGAAACTTGCACGCAATACGCCCCAAAAACAGAAAATACTGTAAAATAGCGTAAACTTAAATTCAGGCCGTCTGAACCTCGCATTTCAGACGGCCTCTTCCAGCAAAAAACAAGGAAACACCAACCATATGGATAATAAAACCAAACTTCGCATCGGTGGTCTGGCCCTACTGACCACTGCCGTATTAAGCCTCATCATCGTTCTGATCGTCGATTCATGGCCGCTGGCCATCCTGTTGGCCGTCATCATCGTGGCCGCTGCCGCAGGCGGTTTCGTTTGGACTTCACGCCGTCAGCAACGCCAATTCCTCGAGCGCCTGAAAAAATTCGACATCGATCCGGAAAAAGGCCGTATCAACGAAGCCAACCTGCGCCGCATGTACCACAGCGGCGGCCAACATCAAAAAGACGCGATTACCTTGGTTTGCCTGTCACAAAAATGTTCCGTTGACGAAGCGCACGCCATCTTCAAAAAACGTCCGACCCGTCAGGAAATGAACCAAATGGCTGCCCAACAGGCACGCGGTCAAAAACGTCCACATCGCTAATCCCGACAGTAACAGGCCGTCTGAACATCCTATCCCGTTTCAGACGGCCTGTTTTTATTTCCATCAAACCCATTTCCGTTTCCATCGCATTATGACCCGTCTTCCCACCGCCCCACTCAAACGCCGCCTCGCCGCACTGGTTTACGAACTTCTGCTGACCGGCGCCGTGACCAGCATTGCCGCCCTTGCAGCCGGTATTGCCGCCATCTTTCTCAATCCCGTTTCCACGCGCCTGTCCATGCTGACAACCTGCCTGATTCTGTTCTACGCATGGTGGCTCTACTTCCGCGCCAACTGGCACAAAAAAGGCCAAACCCTCGCCATGCAGACATGGAAGATCGGTTTGGCCGATAAAAACGACACTCAGCCATCCCTGCCGCAACTGCGCCTGCGCTTTATTTGGGCAAGCATTTTTATTGTTTTCATTCCCCTGTTTGCCTACGCCGGATTGCGTCATCTGCTCAATATCCCGCCCAAAGGCGCATTCGGCGCCGCGCTCATTTGGCTCATCCTGCCATGGGGCTT
>CAUSHT010000110.1:0-4985 GCA_963531275.1 uncultured Neisseria sp. | reverse complement strand
AAGACGTGCAACAAATCCAGTGCGCGTGCGGCGAGCAGGGTAAGGGTTTCCGGATCGGTATGCAGGGTTTGTCGGCCGTTGATTTTGTCGGTGATGTCTTGGGCATTGGGCAAAATGCCGCCCAACAGGCCGCCAATGGCTGTACCCAAACCAAGCGAGCCGCCAAGCGTGGCAATATCCAAGCCTAAGCCGATGAGTGCGCCTGCGGTTGCACCTGTACCGGTACGGATGCCGTAATGTTTGAGCAATTCGCTGTCAAACGGATCTTGTTTGAAGGCTTTGGGCATCCATGTGCTGTCGCTGCCGACTTCGTCGTGATAGAAGCGGTAAAGTGTGAACAGGCGTTGTTGCATTTGCCGCTCAAGTTGTCGGATTTCCGATTGCATGACCTCTAAAGTTGGGGCAGGGTCGTCGTTTTCGGCAATTTCTTGAGTAAATGCGGCGGCATCCAGCAGAAAATCGGCAATTTCACGGCGCGCTTCCGTATCCAGCCGTTGCCACTCGCGACGGCGCATATTAATGAGGCGGTCGAGGGTGTCGCGCTTAGGTAACATGGTGGCAAGGTTGTCCCACAATCGGATTTCGCCTTCAAAGTCAAACGCAACGGTATCGAAACCGGCGTAAACATGCAGGTTTCTGCGGGCGAGCATATTGGTCCAAGCGGTCAGGTCTTGATTTTGGGTGAAGTTGAACACGGGCATGATGGGCTTGGCGCACCAAGACAAAATGGTCAGCTCGTCTTTGTATTTGTCGAGGACGGGTTCCCGCGCATCGATGACGTACATGGCCATATCGCTTTGCATGACTTGGCGCAGCACTTTGGCCTCTTGGTTGAATTCGTGATGCGCTTCATGGTTGCTGAGGAATTGCTGGATGCGTTCAATGCCGTCATCGCGTGCGGATGTGTGGGTTTCCAGCCAGTCCAACACGCCGCCGGCATCTTCAAGGCCGGGTGTGTCGTAGAGGTAAACCAAGCTGTCGTCGCCGTCGTTGATAAGGGCTTCTTCGACATGGCGCGTGGTAGAGGGTGCGTTTTTCACTTCGCCGAAGGTACTGTCGCGCAAAAGCGTACGTAAGAGTGAGGTTTTGCCTGTGTTGGTATGGCCGACGACGGCAAGGGAAAGTGGGGTGGTCATGGTCTTTGGGTTGGGTTGATATGGACTATGAATGTGTGAGTATGGAGCCGTTTATCTTTAGTGGCAATATATGTTTCAGACGGCCCTAAATTCTTTTTATATATGGGCGAAAATGGCAAGAAAAAGAGGGGAATAGAGGATTTGTTGTTTTTTAGAAAAATACTTGAAAATAGATAGAAAAACAGTTGACAGTCGGGTAGAAGGCTAGGATAATTCGCGCCGTTGAGTTGCTTGATGCAGCTTGATTTTTCTCCTCTATTTCTCCTTTGTAGACTTGGCGCATATCAAAACGGTATGCGCATTTTTTTATCAGCATTGAAACATGATTACATTTTAAGATCTGTAAATCGAATAATTAAGAAACTTTACAAGAAAAACACTTGCGCGGTTGAATCTCTTGTTGCATAATTCGTTTCGTTAGCTGGTTCGAGTAGTCAGTTAATAGTTTCTCCTCTATTTCTCCTTTGTAGACTTGGCACACATTCTGTCGGATGTGTGCATTTTTTTTGCTCCTTTAAAATAAAGGCCGTCTGAATGTTGCAATCTTTCAGATGGCCTTTGTTTGTTGAATAGAATTAGATGTCTAATACTACTTCTTCTTTGACTTCTTCCATGACAACATAGCTGCGGCTTTCGGAAGCAGCCGGCAGTTGCAGCAGGATATTGCCGAGCATATCGCGATAGGCGGACATATTGGGCAGGCGGACTTTGATAAGGTAGTCGTATTCGCCGGAGACTAAGTGGCATTCCAGAATTTGCGGAATCTTCAGCACTTCGCGTTTGAAGTCTTCAAAAATATTGCCGGATTTGGAACGCAGTTTTAGCTCGACAAAGACCAAGAGGCTTTGACCTAAAGCATGAGGATTCAGATGGGCGTGATAGCCGGTGATAAGGTTGTCGCGTTCCAAGCGGCGGACGCGTTCGGTTACCGGCGTGGTGGAGAGGCCGACTTTTTCAGCCAATTCGGTCATGGGGATACGTGCGTTTTGTTGTAGGAGCTTGAGAATTTTTAAGTCGGTTTTGTCGAGTTCTTTCATGGCCTTGATGTCTGTCGTTTTCATTTGGATTGAATCATAACCTTAAAACAGGCTGAGAAGAAGCATAAATGCCTAAAGGCGCGCATGATTTCTAGATTATGAATAGATTAATCTTGTGTATTTCATGGAATCCTGTGTAGTTTTTGACCTATAATATTTACTTCAAAGTAATAGGGCAGGCCGTCTGAAACGGAATGCCGATAAGAGGAATACATTATGCGTCCGCTCAATGCGCAAATCCGTTTGGATAATTTACGTCAAAATTATCGTTTTCTCAAAGAGTTGCATGGCAATAAATTGTTGGCTGTGATTAAGGCCGATGCTTACGGGCATGGCGCGGTCAGATGTGCACACGCGTTGGCGGATATTGCCGACGGCTTTGCGGTGGCAACGGTAGATGAAGGCGTGGAGCTGCGCCAAAACGGCATTAAAAATCCGATTGTTTTGTTGGAAGGCGTATTTGAGGCTACGGAGTATGCGGATGTTGACCGTTATGATTTGTGGCCGGCAATCGGTAGCCAATGGCAACTGGAGGCGTTTGTGCATCATGAGTGGCAACGTCCGACAACCGTATGGCTGAAAATGGACTCAGGTATGCACCGTGCCGGTTTCTTTCCTCACAATTATGCAGCCGCCTATACTGCATTGAAACAATCCGAATCGGTTGAAAACATTGTGAAATTCAGCCATTTTGCCTGCGCGGACGAGCCGGAAAACGGCATGACTGAAATGCAGCTTGAAGCGTTTGATTTGGCGTGTGAGGGTTTGGAAGGCGAAGAGAGCTTAGCCAATTCCGCCGCGATTTTGAACGTGCCTGAAGCGCGACGCGATTGGGGCCGTGCCGGTCTGGCTTTATATGGTATTTCGCCTTTCGGCGGCGTGGATGATCGTTTGAAACCGGTTATGCGCCTGACTTCTCGCGTTTTCGGAGAGCGCGTGTTGCAGCCGCATTCTCCGATTGGCTACGGCGCAACGTTTTACACCAGCAAATCTACCCGTGTCGGTTTGATTGCTTGCGGTTATGCCGACGGTTATCCGCGTCGTGCTTCCACTAATTCCCCTGTGGCGGTGGATGGCAAACGCAGCCGTATCATCGGCAGGGTATCTATGGATATGATTACGGTTGAGCTGGAAGCCTCGAAAGAGGGCTTGGGCGCGGAAGTCGAGCTTTGGGGCGATGTGATTAATATTAATGAAGTTTCCGAAGTTGCCGGTATGATTCCATACGAAATCTTTTGCAATATTAAACGTGCGAAGTTTACTTATATCGAGTAAGCAGTATAAAGATCAGGCCGTCTGAAATATGTTTTCAGACGGCCTGTTTGTTATCTGCAATTAAAACGATTCGTCAGCGCGTAAATAACGCCATTTGCCCGGCGGCAGTCGGCCGAGTTTGACTTTGCCCATGCGGATGCGTTTCAAACCGACGACGCGCAGGCCGACCAGTTCGCACATGCGGCGGATTTGGCGTTTTTTGCCTTGTCGCAAAATAAAGCGCAACTGGTCTTCGTTTTGCCATTCGACTTTGGCGGAGCGCAATTTTTCTCCATCCAAACTCAAGCCGTGGTTGAGCAGGGCGAGGCCTTTGTCGTCCAGTTTGCCGCGGACGCGGACGAGGTATTCTTTTTCGCTGCTGCTGTTTTCGCCAATCAGTTGTTTGGCAATGCGGCCGTCCTGAGTGAGTACCAACAATCCGACGGAGTCGATATCCAGGCGGCCGGCAGGGGCCAAGCCGAATTTGTGTTTTTCGCTGAAAGGGATACGGCTGTCGTCGCCTTCCCAATGGTTGTCTGCGGTAATGAGTTCGGCGGCGGACTTATAGCCTTTTTCTGCCTGCGCGCTGACGTAGCCGACGGGTTTGTTCAGTAGGATGGTTACGCGCGCTGCTTGTTTTTCATGGGCTTGTTTGTTGAGGTCGATACGGTCGCGCTCGGTGACTTTTTGACCGAGTACGGCGGTTTGGCCGTTGACTTTGACCCAGCCTTGCTCGATGTAGCTGTCTGCCTCGCGGCGCGAGCATAAGCCTAATTGCGCCATGCGTTTGGAGAGGCGCATGGTTTCGGAATCGTTGTTTTGCATGGTATGGCAATATAGAGAAATGGGAATGTCGGATTATAGCATTGACCGTTTGTCAGGCCGTCTGAAAACTGAAGATTTGATTTTTCAGACGGACTTTCATTTGCGATATGCTAAGAAATTTTTAGTTTTAAAGTAAAAACTAAAGGGTGTATTGTCTGTTTGTGTTAACCTTACGAACGAACTAATCATTTTGTTTTCAGTCGAATTTGGGTTGAAATGACATTTCACTCATCAATCATGAAGACTAAAATGATTGGTCTTTCTAAAGCGCATGAAAGCAGTTTGTCGCTAAAACAAGCTTTCGTGTATCACGTTTTAAGGATAAATCAATGAAATCGCTCAAATCATTTTTGATTTGGGGCATTGTGGTTTTGGTCGGCCTGGCCTCCTTTACCACTTTGGCCCTCAGTCGCGGCGAGCAGGTCAGTGCGATTTGGATGGTTACGGCCGCCATTTCGGTATACTGTATTGCCTACCGTTTTTACAGTCTTTACATTGCCAACCGTGTGATGCAGCTTGATCCTAACCGTCTGACTCCGGCAGAACGCCACAATGACGGCTTGGACTATGTGCCCACACATAAAGGCGTACTGTTCGGCCACCACTTTGCCGCGATTGCCGGCGCAGGTCCTTTGGTCGGTCCTGTATTGGCAGCACAAATGGGTTATCTGCCCGGTACTTTGTGGATTATCTTCGGCGTGGTGTTTGCCGGTGCCGTACAGGATATGATGGT
>CAUSHT010000109.1:0-5049 GCA_963531275.1 uncultured Neisseria sp. | reverse complement strand
GCGAGCTGCCGGTATTGCGGAAACGGTGTATTTCCGTACCGAGGCGCCATTGGGTTTGCGGCGTGAGATCGTAAGACAAAATGCCATAGAAAGTGTGATTGTGGCGCGAAGTGTTCGGCAGGTAATCGCCGCCGTGGTCGCTGACCAAAATGGCGCGGCCGCGCAAGGTATTGTCGGCATTCAGAGGATGATTGGCATCAAGGACGAAACGGTAGTGGTTCCACAAACCGACACCGGCTTCCACGCTGATGGCTGGCTTGGCAGTCGGTTTTTTACGTTCCAACGCAACCGTACCGCCCGGCTCGCCCATACCGCCGTTGGACAAACCGCTTGCGCCGCGCACGACGACGACTTGTTCGTACAATGCGCTGTCCAGATTGTTGGTGCCGCGGCGGATGGCTTTACCGTCGTAAAGGAACTTGGGCGCGCCGTCCACGGAAATGCTGTCAATCGCCTGACTGCGCGAAATAAATTGGCTGTGGCCGGAGACGTTGTTGCCCATTTTGCTGTGGAACACGCCCGGTGTTTGTTTCAATACGTCCTGCAAGGTATCCAAACCTTGGTCGTCCATTTGTTTTTCGGTAACGACGGACAAAGACTGCGGCGTTTCGCGTTGGGTCAGGCGGATGCCTGTTGCGGCGGAAGATGCGGGAATAGTGTAGTTGGAAGTAGTTTGTTTTCCGACACCTTGGACGGTAACTGTCGGTAAATCGACACGTTCTTGCGGCTGGCTATTTTCTACTTCGGTTGCGAAAGAATACGCCGAACACAAAGCCAGACTGACGGCAAAGCTTAATTTGCCATAGGGAAATACGGGTAGTGACATAGCTTCTCCAGTTAGCTGATGTTTTAATTTGGTGGCAGATTCTATCAAAAAGATGTAGTCCGATGAAACTATGTTCCAATCCATATTTTATAAGTAGTTTGTTTAATTAGAAATATTTATTTATTTACTAGTTATAAATAACTAAAAAGGCCGTCTGAAAACTGAATCATCAGGTTTTCAGACGGCCTCAATCTTTTTATCACAAAAAATCAGTCTGCCAATTTTCGTGCCAATTCTGCCAAACGTTTACCTTGCGCAAAGGCAATATCGTTTTCTTCGGCAGTCAATGCCGTCTTGCTGTCGTGGCCGGAAACATGGCTTGCGCCATAAGGCGTGCCGCCGCTTTGGGTATTGCTGAGCGCGGACTCGGTATAGGGAATGCCGCTGATGACCATGCCGTGGTGTAACAGGGGCAGCATCATGGTCAGCAGGGTGCTTTCTTGACCGCCGTGCAGCGAAGATGTGCTGGTGAATACGGTGGCGGGTTTGCCGACGAGTTCTGCGCCGAGCCAAAGGGGAATGGTGCCGTCGATAAAATATTTCATCGCGGCGGCCATATTGCCGAAACGTGTCGGACTGCCGAGCGCAAGACCGGCACAGTTTTTGAGGTCGTCGGCAGTCGCGTATGGCGCGCCTTCGTCGGGAATGCCTTTTTCAACGGCTTCGCAAACGGTGGAAACTTTGGGAACCGTACGCAACACGGCTTCGCAACCGTCCACGCTTTCGATACCGCGTGCGATTTGGCGGGCAAGGTTGCGCGTGCTGCCGTTTTGGGAATAAAAGAGGACGAGGATTTTCAGGGGATTTGGGTTCATTTGGGGTTTCCGTTACAATGCTGTCAGGTTTCAGACGGCCTTTTAAATACTCGGGCCGTCTGAAAAGAAAAAATTTCAATTTAGAAGTGGGAAAAGGTTATGCCGTTTTCGCAATGGTGGCAAGGTTTTTTAAAGAGTAAGGGCGTGGCATTCGCTTGGTTTGTCGTGCGCCGTTTTGATGAAGAGCGCGTGCCGCAGGTGGCGGCAAGCATGACGTTTACGACGCTTTTGGCTTTGGTGCCCGTGTTGACGGTGATGGTCGTCATCGCTTCGGCCTTCCCCGTTTTCGACCAATGGTCGGGGGAATTTATCTCTTTTATAAACCGCACCATCGTTCCGCAGGGCGCGGACATGGTGTTTGACTACATCAATGCGTTCCGCGATAAGGCCACCAAGCTGACGGCGATCGGTAGTGTGATGTTGGTCGTAACCTCGCTGATGCTGATTCGGACGATAGACAATGCGTTCAACCGGATTTGGCGCGTCAATTCGCAACGGCCTTGGATGATGCAGTTTTTGGTGTATTGGGCGTTGCTGACGTTTGGGCCTTTGTCTTTGGGCGTGGGCCTGTCAGTCATAATCGGTCAGGTGCAAGTAGTGGGCGGCTCGGAATGGCTGAGGGTCATAACTGCGGTTTCATTTATTACGGTACTGCTGTGGGGCTTATACCGCTTTGTGCCCAACCGTTTCGTGCCTGCCAGCCATGCTTTGGTCGGCGCGGCCGTAACGGCGTTTTGCTTGGAAACGGCACGCTTTTTGTTCACTTGGTACATGGGCAACTTTGACGGCTACAAATCGATTTACGGCGCATTTGCCGCAGTACCGTTTTTCCTGTTGTGGCTCAACCTATTATGGACGCTGGTATTGGGTGGCGCGGTTTTGACCTCGTCCCTGTCCTACTGGCGCGGCGAAGCGTTCCGCCGCAGTCTGGATGTGCGCGGCCGCTTTGACGATGTATTGAAAATCCTGCTGCTGCTCGATTCTGCCCAACAAAACGGCAAGGCATTGCCGGTGCAGGAGTTCAGACGGCATATCAATATGGGCTTTGATGAATTGGGCGAGCTTTTGGAAAAACTGGCGCAACACGGCTATGTCTATTCTGGCCGTCAGGGCTGGGTCTTGAAAATGGGGGCGGAGTCCATCAACTTGGCTGAGCTGTTCAAACTCTTTGTCTACCGTCCGCAAACGCTTAATAAAGATAAGGTCAATCAAACGGTTGACCACATTATGCAGCCCTGCTTGGAAACCTTAAACATGACGCTTGCCGAGTTCGGCGCCCATACGAAAAAACAATCCTCTTAAACCTGACGCCGTCTGAAACCAAAAATATCAAGTTTCAGACGGCCTTTGCTATAATCGGCACACTACTGAATATTACATTCGACCTACAAGGATAAATAGATGAAAACACCAGCCCTACTCTCGCTGCTCGGTTTGATTCCATCTGCCGCCTTTGCCGCCCACGGCGTAGGCCTTGGCCAACCACCCAAATATCCGGCCAACTTCACCGCTTTCGAATACGTCAATCCCAACGCTCCCAAAGGCGGCACGTTTACCACGCCTTTCCTCGGTGCTTTTGACACGCTCAACCCCTTTACCCTCAAAGGCAACCACGAATACGGCATCAGTATGCTGACGCTCGACACCCTGACCGAGCAAAGCATGGACGAACCGTACGCCGTTTACGGCCTGATTGCCGAAGATATCGCCCTGGCTCCGGACGGCCTTTCCGTTACCTTCAAAATCAACCCCAAAGCCAAATTCCACAACGGCGACCCCGTTTTGGCCAAAGACGTTGCCGCTTCATTTAACATCCTGACTAAAGACAAAGCCGCCGCCCCCATGTACCACTTCTACTGGAGCGACGTGGCCAAAGTGGAAACGCCCAACGACCGCACCGTTGTGTTCCGCTTCAAACAGCGCAATTCAGAATTACACATGATTCTCGGCAGCCTGCCCGTCTTCTCGCATAAAAGCTATCCCAAAGGCCTGGCCGCCGCTCCTAACAGCCTGCCGATCGGTTCCGGCCCCTACCGTTTTGCCAAAGCCGAAAACGGCCGCATCAGCGAGTTTGTCCGCGACAAAAACTACTGGGCGCAAAATCTGCCCGTGCGCAAAGGCCGCTACAACTACGACCACATCCGCATCAAATACGTCAAAGACGAAGTTGTCCGCATCGAAGGGCTGAAAGGCGGCCAATATGACTTCGTACAAGAAAACGTCGCCCGCAACTGGGCGCGTGCCTACTCCGACGAAGTCCTCAAAAAACGCAATCTGTCCAAACACGAATGGATACAAAACAGCACAGCCGGCATGCAAGGCTTCGTCATCAATATGCGCCACAAGCCCCTGGACAATATTTACGTCCGCCGCGCCTTGATTGAAAGCTTTGACTACGAAAGCGTCAACAGCCGCATCTTCTACGGCGCATACCGCCGCACCGACAGCTTCTTCACCAACAGCACCATGGCCGCAACCGGCAAGCCTGACAGCGCAGAAACCGCATTGCTCAAATCATTGGGCGCCAAGCTGCCCGACGGCGTATTGGATCAAGACGTCCCTATGCCGCCGGTTACCGACCCCAAACTGGGCGTGCGCCCAAACCTGCTCAAAGCACGCGCCCTGCTTGAAAAAGGCGGCTATCAATACAAAAACGGCAAAGCAGTCGACAAACAAGGCAAACCGCTGACCTTTGAATTCCTCGCACCAAGCAAAAACTACGAACGCATTACCGCCAAATGGCAGCGCGACCTCGCCAAAATCGGCATCACCATGAACGTGCGCACCGCCGATTCCGCCGTGTACCAAAAACGCATGAACGACTTCGATTTTGACGTAACCACAGGCTACTACGGCAACAGCGAAAGCCCCGGCAACGAGCAATACGACTACTTCAGCTGCGCCGCCGCCAAAACCGAAGGCAGCCGCAACCTATCCGGTGTCTGTCATCCTGCGGTTGAAAAACTGCTGACCCATTTCAACAGCTTTACCAACCGCCAAGAGCTGCAAACCACCTCGCGCGCGCTCGACCGACTGATCCGCCACCAATACACCATCGTTCCAAACTGGTTTGCCGACCGCTACCGCGTCGTGTACCGTAACGATGTCGGCATTCCGTCCAAGCTGCCGAAATACTACGATCCCATCACCTTCGCCATGACCGCAGGCTGGAAGAAAAAGTAGTCGCATTTCGACAACACGCCCAAGCGCCTGACAAGCCCTTGGCGTGTAGTCCTAAGCATAGAATCATAAAATCTTTTTATTTGTTTAAAAACAATCAATCGGCTGATTCCAAACAAACATAAAAGAAAAAACAACTTAAAGCCAAATCAAAGGCCGTCTGAAACATCCGTCAGCAAAATCATCTGCAACGGAACATTTCAGACGGCCTTTTCGTCTCTTTTCAAT
>CAUSHT010000108.1:0-5134 GCA_963531275.1 uncultured Neisseria sp. | reverse complement strand
ATCTACACCTGTGAAGTCAACGGCTCGATTGTCTATACCTCGCGTCCAAGCGGCAACTGCCAAGCCGTCAACGATTTGCCGATTGTCGGCAAATACAGCAGCAGCCGATACGACGCCCCGGTCAGCGATGCCCCTACACTAGATGCGCCGACATCACAAACTGCTCCGGCAAAAAGCAAAAACACAGCGGCAAAATCCAACCATAAGGCAACGCCCAAACCAGCCCCTGTCCGTACCGCTTCTGAAACGGCTCCTCCTCCGGTTCCAAAATCCTCCGGCGTCAACAGCCGCCGCTCTATTTTGGAAACCGAGTTATCCAATGAACGCGCGGCTTTGGCCGATGCCAAAAAGCAACTGAGCCAAGCGCGGACAGCCAAAGGCGGCAGCGTCAATCAACAGGCCATCAGCACATTGCAAGGTGCGGTTTTGGATAGGGAGAAAAACATTCAAGCCCTCCAGCGCGAACTGGGCAGAATGTAAGTCCAAATCAATCAAAACATCAGGCCGTCTGAACAGGTGGAAACGAAATCCAAAATTTTCGTCGCGCCAAACAGACGGCCTGAATCCTATAATGATTACGCCCGTTTCAATTTCTTGTGCCTAGTAAATACGGTATAATTTGCCCTTTACGCACATTACCCCCGGTCTTTTCAGACGGCCTTTATCTCATGACTGCAAAATCTTCTAAAACCCAAACAAAAAAACGCGTCTCTACCAAACCGGCAGCCAAACCGACCACACGCAAATCCACCAAAGCACAAACTCAAGCCGACAATAAAGTCTCCCAACGCCTCAAGGCCGCCAAAGAGCTGCAAAGAAACGAAGAAAAAAAAGCGCGTCCCGAGCATGTCGTCAACTTGATTAATGATGCTTTATGGCTGTTTGGC
This sequence comes from uncultured Neisseria sp., assembly GCA_963531275.1. GTDB lineage: Bacteria > Pseudomonadota > Gammaproteobacteria > Burkholderiales > Neisseriaceae > Neisseria. Next base: position 4,247 of record CAUSHT010000108.1, on the reverse strand, counting down.
TTGGTTATTACCATTTATCTGGCCATTTCCCTGGCCAGCTTCAGTATGGACGACCCTGCATGGTCGCGCAGCGTTCCCAAAAGCAACGATGTCGCCAACCTCGGCGGCCTCTTCGGCGCATATCTTTCCGATGTCGGATATTATCTGTTCGGCTTATCGTTTTGGTGGTGGATAGCTGCCTCTTGCGTTTTCCTCTACAAAAATTTCCGCCCCATGAAAAAGCAGGAAAACCACAAGCCCTACAATCACGGTGTAGCCGCTTTGGCATTGTTTCTCCTGCTGGTGTGCAGCCCGATTATCGAACATTTCCTGTTTGACAATGCATTGAGCGAATCCCTTCCCGTCGGCGCCGGCGGCTTGGTCGGCTTGTTGGCCGGTTCAGGCTTGGCTTGGCTGTTGGGTAAGTCGGGCAGCCTGTTGATTATGCTGGTGATGTTGCTTTTATCCATTTCCCTACTGGCTCAGGTGTCATGGTTGGAAGTCATGGCCAAATCCGGCAGCCATATGGGCGGCCTGTTTGGCAATTTGATGAAAAAACTGTCTCAATTCCAAAATAAAAAAGAAGATGTCCACTCCGAGGCTTTGGAAAGCCAAAATACGCGCCGCATGGTTAAAGAGGCAAAAACCATTACCGCCACTCCGGTTGCTCCGTTGGCAGGCAGCAGTAGTAACCGTAAAACCGTTGCCGTGTCCGTTGCGCCGCCTCCTAAAATCCAAACTTCCCTGTTTGACGATACTGAACCTAAAAACAACGGCGAATATCACAAGCCCAATATGAACCTGTTGCGTATGCCGTCTGAAGAACCGGTTGCCGTCAATCCGGATGAATTGCAACAGACCGCAGAATTGATTGAAGCCAAGCTGGCTGAATTTGGCATCGGCGTACAGGTTGTTTCCGCCACTTCCGGCCCCGTGATTACCCGCTACGAAATCGAACCGGCACAAGGTGTCAAAGGCAGCCAAATTGTCGCCCTGTCCAAAGATTTGGCGCGCTCGATGTCTCTGCAAGCGGTACGCATCGTAGAAACCATTGCCGGTAAAAACACCATGGGCATTGAATTGCCCAATGAGAAACGCCAAGACGTGATGTTGAGCGAAATCCTCTCTTCATCTGTATTTACCGACGCCAAGTCCAAACTGACCGTTGCTTTGGGTAAAGATATTGCGGGTACGCCCGTTGTCGGCGACTTGGCAAAAATGCCGCATCTTTTGGTCGCAGGTATGACCGGCTCGGGTAAATCCGTCGGTGTGAACGGCATGATTATGTCCATGCTCTTCAAAGCCACACCCGACGAGGTCCGCTTCATTATGATTGACCCGAAAATGCTGGAATTGAGTATTTACGACGGCATTCCGCACCTGCTCTGCCCGGTGGTGACCGATATGCGCGAGGCTGGACAAGCATTGAACTGGTGTGTTGCCGAAATGGAAAAACGCTATCGTCTGCTTTCCCATGCCGGCGTGCGTAATTTGGACGGTTTCAACCAAAAAGTCGAACAAGCCAAAGCGGCAGGCAAGCCATTGCTCAATCCATTCAGCTTAAATCCTGACGATCCTGAGCCTCTTGAAAAACTGCCGTTGATTGTGGTCGTTATTGATGAGTTGGCTGACTTGATGATGACCGAACGCAAATCCGTTGAGCAGCAAATCGCACGCCTTGCCCAAAAAGCACGTGCGGCAGGCATTCACATGATTGTCGCCACCCAACGCCCGAGTGTCGATGTGGTTACCGGCCTGATTAAAGCCAACATTCCGACACGTATGGCCTTTACCGTACAAAGCAAAATCGACAGCCGCACTATTCTTGACCAAATGGGTGCAGATGAATTGCTCAAATACGGCGACTCATTATTCCTGCAACCGGGCAGCGCAGAACCGACACGCCTGCAAGGTGCGTTTGTTTCCGATGATGAAGTGCATCAAGTCGTCAATTTTGTCAAAGAGCAGGCTCCAACCAATTATGTGGAAGGTCTACTCAGTGGCGAAGCGGCCATCGAAACCACCAATATTGTCAATCCGAACGCAAACAGCGATGAGCTATTCGATCAAGCCGTTGCCTTCGTATTGGAGAGCCGGAAAACTTCCATTTCCGCACTGCAACGCCAATTGCGCATTGGCTACAATCGTGCTGCCAATTTGATAGATGCGCTTGAAAATGCCGGTGTTCTCGCTCCGGCAGACATCAACGGCAGCCGACGGATTCTGGCACAAAAAGACCAGCTGTAAAAAACAACAATATCAAAACACAAAGGCCGTCTGAAAAGAATTTCCGACTTTTCAGACGGCCTTTTTATGTTATTCGTGAAACATTGTGTTATACTAAGCAGCTAAATTTTGACCTTATGCACGCTTCCGAAGTTCTTCGGAATACTGTGCAGAAGGATAACCGTTTAAACACAACAAATTTAAGGGCTTACGATGAGCGTAACTGTTGAAACTTTAGAAAATCTGGAACGCAAAGTAGTATTGTCTCTGCCTTGGTCCAAAATCAACGCAGAAACTGAGAAAAAACTGAAACAAACCCAACGCCGTGCAAAAATTGACGGCTTCCGTCCGGGTAAAGCACCGTTCAAAATGATTGCCCAAATGTACGGCGCAAGCGCACAAAACGACGTTATCAACGAATTGGTACAACGCGAATTCTACGAAGTTGCCGTTGCTCAAGAATTGAAAGTTGCCGGTTACCCACGCTTTGAAGCCGTTGAAGAACAAGACGATCAAGAGTCTTTCAAAGTTGCCGCTATTTTTGAAGTTTTCCCTGAAGTAACTATTGGCGACCTATCTGCCCAAGAAGTAGAAAAAGTTACTGCGACTGTTGGCGATGCCGAAGTTGACCAAACTGTAGAAATCCTGCGTAAACAACGCACCCGCTTCAACCATGTTGACCGCGAAGCTCAAAACGGCGACCGCGTCATCATCGACTTCGAAGGCAAAATCGACGGCGAACCTTTCGCTGGTGGCGCGTCTAAAAACTACGCTTTCGTATTGGGCGCAGGTCAAATGTTGCCTGAATTCGAAGCCGGTGTTGTCGGCATGAAAGCCGGTGAAAGCAAAGACGTTACCGTAAACTTCCCTGAAGACTACCACGGTAAAGATGTTGCCGGTAAATCTGCCGTATTCACCATCACTCTGAACAACGTTTCTGAAGCTACTTTGCCTGAAGTTGACGCAGACTTCGCCAAAGCTCTGGGCATTGAAGACGGCGACGTTGCCAAAATGCGTGAAGAAGTGAAGAAAAACGTCGGCCGCGAAGTTGAACGCCGCATTGGTGAACAAACCAAAGAATCTGTCATGAACGCCCTGCTCAAAGCGACTGACTTGCAAATTCCTGTTGCTTTGGTCAACGAAGAAGCGGCCCGCTTGGCAAACGAAATGAAACAAAACTTCGTTAACCAAGGTATGGCTGACGCTGCCAACTTGGATCTGCCTTTGGATATGTTCAAAGAACAAGCAGAACGCCGCGTTGCTTTGGGTCTGATTTTGGCTAAATTGGTTGAAGAAAACAAGCTTGAGCCAACTGAAGACCAAATCAAAGCCGTTGTTGCCAACTTCGCAGAAAGCTACGAAGATCCTCAAGAAGTTATCGACTGGTACTACGCAGAGCCTTCCCGCCTGCAAGGCCCGACATCTTTGGCAGTAGAAAGCAACGTTGTTGATTTCGTTCTGAGCAAAGCCAAGGTAACTGAAAAAGCGCTTTCTTTTGACGAAGTAATGGGCGCACAAGCTTAATTGCTCTAAGGCCGTCTGAAACAGACAATCAAAAGCACCGAAGCGCTTTAAATGGCTTTGGTGCTTTTCCATCATTAACAGGAGACAAAAATGTCCTTCGATTTCAATAACTACCTTGTCCCTACCGTTATCGAACAAAGCGGTCGCGGCGAGCGCGCATTCGACATCTACTCACGCCTTTTGAAAGAGCGCATCGTTTTCTTGGTCGGCCCGGTAACAGACGAATCTGCCAATCTGGTTGTCGCGCAACTGCTGTTTTTGGAAAGTGAAAATCCAGATAAAGACATCTTCTTCTATATCAACTCACCGGGTGGTTCGGTTACTGCCGGGATGTCGATTTACGATACCATGAACTTCATCAAGCCTCATGTTTCTACCTTATGCTTGGGCCAAGCGGCAAGCATGGGCGCATTCTTGTTGTCTGCCGGTGAAAAAGGCAAACGCTTTGCCCTGCCCAACAGCCGCATCATGATTCACCAACCGCTCATCAGCGGCGGCTTGGCCGGTCAGGCTTCCGA
>CAUSHT010000107.1:0-5182 GCA_963531275.1 uncultured Neisseria sp. | reverse complement strand
CCGCCGGTTTTGATGGAGAGCAGGGTGGAGAGTTGAATTTCGCGCGGGTTGAAGTTTTGGCGGTGGATTTCGGCGGCTTGGAAAACGAGGTCGAGGAAAGGCAGTCCAAACAAGGCCTCGACATCGCATTTTTTCCAATAACGCGCAGTCGGATGCGGCTTGCGCTCGGTTTGACGGCGCAAGGCTACGGGAGATACGGTCATAGTGTGTTCTTTCGTGTTTACAGCGACGCAGTGTCGCTGATGGCTTGACTGCCGGCGCAATGACGGCAGCAGCAGGTTTGAAATCAATATAAAAGGCCGTCTGAAACGGCGCAGCAAGTGTAACGCTTTTGATAATGTAGAGCAAATGTTTCAGACGGCCTGAAATATGGTTTGCCCGGGTTTGCTATAATCGCATTTTTAATTTTTCCGTTTTCTTATGAACGCGCCCAAAGCTTTCGCCGTACTCGGCCCGACCGCCGGCGGTAAAACCGCACTGGCCTTAAATATTGCCCAATCTTTGCCGGTGGAAATCATCAGTTTGGATTCCGCACTGGTGTATCGCGGCATGGACATCGGTACGGCCAAGCCGACTGCCGAAGAGCTTGCCGCCGTACCGCATCATTTGATTGATATTATCTCGCCGCTGGAAAGTTACAGCGCGGCGGATTTTGTCGGCGATTGCGTGCGCTTGGTGAACGAAATACATGCGCGCGGACGCTATCCGCTGATTGTCGGCGGCACGATGATGTATTTCCACGCGCTGACGGAAGGTTTGAACGATTTGCCTAGCGCGAATGCGGAGGTGCGCGCACAGCTTCAGGCGGAAAAAAACGAACACGGTCTGGCAGGCCTGTATCGCCGTTTGCAGGAAGTTGACCCGATTACGGCAGGCCGTCTGAAAGCCAATGACAGCCAGCGTATTGAACGCGCTTTGGAAGTCTATCTTTTGACCGGCAAGCCTTTGAGCGAACATTTCACGGAGCAGAAGCAGGCTGCGCCTTTATTGGATTTATGCACGGTTGCCCTTATCCCTGAAGACCGTCATTTGTTACACCAGCAAATCGAAAAACGCTTTTTAAATATGCTGGAACACGGTTTTCTCGATGAAATGCACGGCTTACGCCGTGATTATCCGCAGCTGCATGCCGATATGCCGTCTATGCGCTGCGTGGGCTACCGTCAGGCTTGGGATTATCTCGAAGGCGAAACCGATTATGACACCTTTGTCGAAAAAGGCATTGTCGCCACACGCCAGCTTGCCAAACGCCAGTTGACCTGGTTGCGGAAAATTCCTTTGGCGCACACGTTAGATCCTTACGCAGACAGCGATTATGTTCAGACGGCCTTAGCCTTGGCGCGTCAGCATTTTCAGGAATAATCTATGCTGACCACGCCACCACTTGCGCCTAAAACATTGGCCGCGCTAAAAGAATTGGGTATTTGTACACGGGGAGATTTACAGGAAATTGGCGCAGTCCGCGCATTTCTATTACTGAAAGCGTCTGGTTTGACCGTAACCAAAAGCACCTTGTGGCAACTGGATGCGTTGGTTTCGGGTGTAGATGTCCGGCATATTTCCGAAGAGAGAAAGACGGAGCTGGGCGAGGCATTAAAAAACCATCCGCCTGTTGCCGTTTTCCCTTCGCAAAGCGATATGGAAGCCTTTATGCGGCTGGCGATAGAACAGGCCAGACAATCGGCGGCATTGGGCGAAGTGCCCGTTGGCGCGGTCATCGTATATCAAGGCAAGGCAATCGCAGCGGCACACAATACCTGCATTGGCGACCACAATGTCAGCCACCATGCCGAAATCAATGCGCTGGCTGCGGCTGGCAAAGCCTTGCAAAACTACCGTTTGGAAGATTGCGACGTGTACATTACCTTAGAGCCTTGCCCCATGTGCGCATCTGCCTTGATACAGGCACGGGTTGGGCGCGTGATTTATGGTGCGGCCGAAGCCAAAACCGGCGCGGCAGGCAGCGTGGTCGATTTGTTTGCCGACAAACGTCTGAACAAGCATACCGCAATTTTGGGCGGTATATTGGCAGAAGAATGCCAAAGCGTATTGCAAGATTTCTTTGCGGCCAAACGTAAGGCCGTCTGAATTTCAGACGGCCTGTCAGCAAAAACATTTTATTTTAAATTTTCGGATTTCCCATGTCAGTCAATCATTACGAAAACTTCCCAGTCGGCTCCATTGTGCTGCCGCGCCGTTTGCGCAAGCCGGTTCACGCCGTTTACGCTTTTGCACGGACGGCGGACGATATTGCCGACGAAGGCAATGCCGAAGCAGCCGAACGCCTGCGCCAACTGGACGAACTGAAGGCAGAGTTAGACCGCATTGCACAAGGCGGGAAACCGCAAACGGCTTTGATGCAGCGTTTGTACAACGAAGCGATTGAGCCGTTTCAATTGCCGTTGCAGCCGTTTTATGATTTGCTGGCGGCGTTCAGCCAGGATGTGGTCAAAACCCGTTATGAAAACTTTGGCGAATTGATTGCCTATTGCCGCTTGTCCGCCAATCCGGTGGGGCGCATTATGCTGCATTTGTACGGGCAAACCGATGAAGTGAGCATGGCGCAAAGCGACGGCATTTGCACTGCCTTGCAGCTGATTAATTTCTGGCAGGACGTGGCGGTAGATTGGCAGAAAGGGCGCGTGTACATCCCTCAGGAAGATTTGCAGAAGTTCAAAGTCAGCGAAGAACAGATTGCGGCCGGCAAAGCCGACTTCGCCTTTCAACGATTGATGGCGCATGAGTGCCAACGTGCCTTTCAAATGCTGAAGGCAGGTTCGCCGTTGGGCAAAACCCTCAAAGGACGAATCGGTTTTGAGCTGCGCATGATTATTGTCGGCGGCCAGTTGATTTTGCAGAAGCTGGACGGTTGCAAATATGACGTGTTTAACCAGCGCCCGCTGTTGGATAAAAAAGACTGGATGATTATCATCAAGCGGGCTTTGATGAAGAAATAAAAAAAAGGCCGTCTGAAATGGATGTTTCAGACGGCCTTGATGTTTTTTATTAGCGGTTTTTCAAACGGTTGATGCGGTTGTCCAAAGAAGGATGGGTGCTGAACCAAGAGTCTTTGGCTTCGCTGGCAATACCCATTGCAGTCATGGTTTGCGGCAGATCGCTGGTGCTGCCTTTTAAGCGTTGCAGGGCGGCAATCATTTTCGGCGCGCCCACCAGTTTTGCAGCGCCCGCATCGGCGCGGTATTCGCGTTGGCGGCTGAACCACATCACAATGATGCTGGCGAGGAAGCCGAATACGATCTGCAATACCATGCTGACCATGAAATATGTACCTTGCGAAGTGCTGCCGTCATTGTTGCGCGCCACCATGCTGGAAACGATACGCGCCAAGAAGACGACAAAAGTATTCACAATACCTTGAATCAGCGTCAGCGTTACCATATCGCCGTTGCCGACGTGCGCCATTTCGTGCGCTAAAACGGCTTCGACTTCATCGCGGGTCATGTGGTCGAGCAGGCCGGTGCTGACAGCGACGAGCGAGCTGTTTTTGGTCGCGCCGGTTGCGAAAGCGTTAGGCTCGGGAGAGTCGTAAATGGCGACTTCCGGCGTTTTCAGATTCCATTGGCGGGCTTGCGCTTCAACAGTTGCCAACAGCCAAGCTTCTTCTTCGCTTTGGGGCTGGTCGATGACAACGGCGCCGACCGAATGTTTGGCGATGGTTTTCGACATCAGCAGGGAGACAATCGAGCCGCTAAAGCCGACGACTGCGGAGTAAGCCAACAGGCTGCCGACTTGGTCGGTGCTGTTGATGCCCAAGATGGCCAAAATAACACGGATGACAACCAGAACTGCGATATTGGTTGCGATAAATAAGAAAATGCGTTTCACCGATTATTCCTTTTTAGTGTGGTTTGTGAGGTGATTTTTATATGGGCGCATTGTCTCAAAAACTCTATAGAGAGGAAACAGCGCAATAGGCAAAGGTATGCAAATTCAAAGCAATTGAAGCAAAGGCCGTCTGAAAAAGCAGTATTTATGGTTAAAAACAGCCTTTCAGACGGCCTGTATTGCAAACGGATATTATTTTCCGAATTCTTTCAGCCAGTCTCGCGCTACTAAAAATTGATTTAATGCGGCTTCTGGAGAACCTTCCTCCGGCGCATATTGATACTCAAAGCGTACCAAAGGCGGCATGGACATCAAAATGCTTTCCGTACGGCCGCCACTTTGCAGGCCGAACAGCGTACCTCTGTCCCAAACCAAGTTAAATTCGACATAGCGTCCGCGTCGGTAGAGTTGGAAATCGCGTTCACGTTCTCCATAAGGCGTGTTTTTGCGTTTTGCCACAATCGGCAGATACGCTGCGATATAGCCTTCCCCAACCGCTTTGATAAAATTCAGGCAGGTATCGAAATCCCAGCGGTTTAAATCGTCAAAAAACAGGCCGCCCACGCCGCGTGTTTCGTTACGGTGTTTTAAATAGAAATATTCGTCACACCATTGTTTGAATTCAGGATAAACCGATTCGCCAAATGGCGCGCATACGTCCCGCGCCACTGTGTGCCAATGCACGATATCTTCTTCAAAAGGATAAAACGGCGTCAAATCAAAGCCGCCGCCAAACCACCAAACCGGCTCGGCATTTTCAGGATAGGCAATAAAAAAGCGCACATTGGCATGGCTGGTCGGAACATAAGGATTTTTCGGATGAATGACCAGCGACACGCCCATGGCTTCAAATGCCGCGCCCGCCAATTCCGGACGATGGGCCGTAGCAGAAGCCGGCATTTTTGTTCCCTTTACATGCGAAAAATTCACACCTGCCTGCTCGAATACTGCGCCGTTTTTCAATACGCGGGTTTCGCCGATGCCCAGTTTCCCCGTCCATGCTTCATGCACAAATTTGGCTTCGCCATCTTCTTGCTCCAGCTCGGCGCAGATTTGGTTTTGCAGGGTTTTGAGGAGGGTTAGAACGGATTCTGTGTGCATGATATATCCTTGATGGTTTCGTATTTGTAAAATGACAGGGCGGAAGATGATTTAAGTTGTTGAAACTAATTGTTATTTTTCTGTTGCTTTATTGTGGGTAAATTTTTGCATGGGCCTATCTTGCAATCAAGCTCCACTCATCAGCAATAGATTGAAAGATATCGATGATATTCCGATACCTTTCAGACGGCCTTGATTTATTCAGTAAAAAAAGTATGTGCGCCCAAATAGTTTT
>CAUSHT010000106.1:0-5188 GCA_963531275.1 uncultured Neisseria sp. | reverse complement strand
TCGCAATGTTCGCGCGTCAGGCGGCGCATGCCTTCGCCTTCGTTGCCCATTACCCAAGCCACGCTGTCGGGCAAGTCGCAGTGGTAAAGGTCGGAGTCGCCGCCCATATCCGTACCGACAATCCAAATGCCGTATTCTTTCAGCTCACGCAAAGTACGGGCAAGATTGGTTACGGTAATATACGGCACGGTTTCCGCCGCGCCACAGGCAACTTTGCTGACGGTCGCATTCAGGCCGGCGCTTTTGTCTTTGGGCGCAATCACGGCATGTACGCCCATCGCATCGGCAGTACGCAGGCACGCGCCGAGGTTGTGCGGATCGGTAATGCCGTCCAATACCAGCAAAAACGGTGGTTCGCTCAGGTTTTCCAACACATCTTCCAAGTGAACATGGTTTTTGGAAGCATCGATAAACCCAACCACGCCCTGATGGCGCGCCCCTTTGCTGATGGCATTTAGGCGGTCGGCATCGGCAAAATGCACGCGTACGTTTTCAGAGGCCGCTTTATCCAATACGTCGCGGGTGCGCGCATCGGATTTGCCCTCTTGGATATAGAGTTCGGTAATCGATTTCGGGTTTTGCCACAAACGGGCATTGACGGCGTGAAAGCCATAGATGAGTCGTTGGTTTGCCATGTTTTTGCTTTATCAAAAAATTCAGACGGCCATTATAACAAGTAAGGCCGTCTGAAAATTTTTTATTTCATCAAATAACCGAGTATGCCCGAAGTACCAACGCCGATTAATACCGTTACCAACATCGAAAACCGGCTGGCCGCCAATACCGTCAAAGCAATGGCAATCAGCTCATGCGGTTTATCCGACACAAAATAAGGCGCAATCACAGAAATCAACACGCAACCCGGCGCAGCCTCCATAACCACTTGCGCGCGACGGCTCAACGTACGGTTGCGCAATGCAAAAAAGCCGATTAATCGGGTTGAATAAGTAACGGCCAACATACTTAAAAACAGCAAAAACGATTGCAGCGACAACAAATCCTTCATTTTTGCTCTCCCCACACATACGCCGCCAACAAGCCCGACAACGTTCCGGCCGGAACATACCATGCGCCATCCACGGTCAAATAGGTTACGCACGCCACAATCAGGCTGACAAACCAAGGGCGTGAAGCCGCAAAGCTCTTCCACATCCCGCGCAGCAACACCAAAAACACCGCAGGAAACGCCATGCCGAAGCCCCAAGCCGCCACATCGCCGAACATCGGGCCGACTGCCGCGCCAAATGCCGCAAAACCAATCCACGTTACATACAAAATAAAACACACGCCGGCATAAAACGGCATATTGAATGCAGGCAAACCTGCCGCCTTACGCTTTTGAATTTCAGCAAACGCCATTGCCCAGCTTTCATCACACATAAAAAACAGCGCGGGCATCGCCTTTTTCAGCGGCATATCCCTCATATACGGTGCAATCGCCGCCCCCATCAGGATATGGCGCGAATTGATCATAAACGTAACCGTTGCAATCAGCAGAATCGGCAACGGGTCTGCCCACAGATTGACCGCGGCAAACTCCGAGCCGCCGGCAAAGTTCATGCCCGTCATCAGCAGCATTTCCAGCCAACTCATGCCTTTCTGCCCGCCCTGCATACCCAAAATCAACGCCCACGGCAACAAGCCGATCAGCATGGGGGAGCATTCTTTGATACCGCGCAGAAATTCCGATTGAGGAGAAGCAGTATGATTCATTTTGATTGAAACGGTTTATTAAAAAGAAGCGACGTATTATAAAGCAGGCCGTCTGAACAAGGGTATAATACGGAAAAATTAGATTTATTTACGGAAACCGATATGACCCACACCGTCCATTTGCAGTTTGAAGAAATTGACAATACCGTGTTGCAACGCCTGTGCGGCGCGCTCGACAGCAATCTCGAAGCCTTAGGCAAAGCCCTTGATATCCAAATCAGCCGCCGCTTCGAACATTTCACCTTCATGGGCGAACTGGCACACGCCGGCCGTCGTGCCTTGCTGTCGCTTGCCGAAGCCGCAGAAAAAGGCGACCTGGACGACAATGCCATCAGCCTCGCGGCCGTTGAAGCAAAAACAGCAGATGAAAAACACGAAGAAAAACACCACGACCAACAATACTATTTCCGCACCAAACGCGGCAGCATCGGCGGCCGCACCCCGCGCCAAAACGGCTATATTCGCGCCTTGCTCAACCACGATGTCGTGTTCGGCTTAGGTCCTGCCGGTACGGGTAAGACCTATCTTGCCGTTGCCGCCGCAGTCGATGCAATGGAAAAACACCAAATCGAACGCATTGTTTTGGTACGCCCCGCAGTCGAAGCAGGCGAAAAATTAGGCTTCCTACCAGGCGATTTGGCACAAAAAGTCGATCCCTACCTGCGACCGCTTTACGATGCGCTTTATGATTTGATGGGTTTCGACCGCGTGACCAAATTAATGGAAAAAGGTTTGATTGAAATTGCGCCGCTGGCCTATATGCGCGGCCGCACCTTAAATGGCGCGTATGTCATTTTGGACGAAGCGCAAAACACCACGCCCGAACAGATGAAAATGTTCCTGACCCGTATCGGCTTCGGTGCCAAAGCGGTTATTACCGGCGACATCAGCCAAATCGACCTGCCGCGCAACATCAAATCCGGCTTGAAAGATGCACGCGAAAAACTACGCGATGTAGAAGGCCTGTATTTCCACACCTTCACCAGCGAAGACGTTGTCCGCCATCCTTTGGTGCAGAAAATCGTCGAAGCCTATGAAGCAGCAGAAGAACAAGCTGAAAAGAAAAACGGCGAATAATCTTTTCAAACACTTCAGGCCGTCTGAAAATCAAATTTCAGACGGCCTTTCTACATCACTCTCCCTATAATACTGCTATAATCCGAAAACCAAGTAAAACAACGACTTCAAAAGGAAAAATATGATCCTCAAGCCACCCGTCCGAATCGCCGTTACCGGCGCGGCAGGCCAAATCGCCTACGCCACCCTCTTCCGTATCGCCGGCGGCATCATGCTCGGACGCGACCAACCCGTTATCCTGCAGCTGCTCGACTTGCCGCAGGCGCAACAGGCATTACGCGGCGTGATTATGGAAATGCAGGATTGCGCTTTCCCGCTCCTTGCCGACATTTTCGCGACAGACGACCCCGAAGTCGCCTTCAAAGATGCCGACATCGCCCTCTTGATTGGTGCGCGCCCGCGCACACAAGGCATGGAGCGCGCCGACTTGCTGCACGCGAATGGCGAAATTTTCAAAGTACAAGGCGCGGCGTTAAACAAAGTTGCCCATCGCAACGTTAAAGTCCTCGTCGTCGGCAATCCGGCCAATACCAACGCCTACATCGCCATGAAATCCGCACCCGACATTCCGCCGGAAAATTTCACCGCCTTGATGCGTCTCGACCACCACCGTGCCGTCAGTCAAATTGCCGAAAAAATCAACCGCCCGATTACTTCCATCGAGCAAATGTGCGTTTGGGGCAACCACAGCCCGACCATGTACGCCGACTACCGCTACGCCACCAGCAACGGCGAGTCCGTCCAAGACATGATTACCGAACCTGACTGGAACACCGAAGTCTTCATGCCGAAAATCGCCGGACGCGGTGCCGCCATTATTGCCGCACGCGGTTCATCATCCGCAGCCTCCGCCGCCAATGCCGCCATCTACCACCTGCGCGACTGGTTGCTCGGCAGCAGCGGTAAATGGATAACCATGGGCGTTCCATCCGACGGCTCTTACGGCATTCCCGAAGGTTTGATTTTCGGCTTCCCCGTCATTTGTGACGAAGGCAGCTACCGCATCGTCCAAGGCTTGGATTTGTCGGACGAATTCAGCCAAAAACGTATTGCCGCTACGCTGGCCGAATTGGAAGAAGAGCGTTCAGCCATCCAGGATCTACTCTAAAACAAAGGCCGTCTGAAAACCAAATTTCAGACGGCCTAAATAATTAAATGCCCGTTCTACAATCATTTTTAAAAGCTAGAATGGCACTCTTTGTCCTTGTTTATCTTTAAGATGCCATTGACCTGACGGTGTACAACCGCCACCACTACCGCCGACAGCATAATGATCACAATTCGGGTCAAGCCGTTTCCCTTGAGAATATGAGCCATTTGTCAAACCGTCTCCATCAAAGGAACTGCATGCGCCGGTGAAAGTTACGCAAAACAGGATTAAAAATTTCTTCAACATTCACATCACTTTTTTATAAAAATCATACCCAAAAATTGCAACCTAGATAAAGTTCCCACGCTATCGATATGAGCCACACCGTGTGAGCAAAAAGAACCAATCCCGCCTTGCTCACTGTTGTATTGCCGCCGATATATGTACCAAAATTTCCGTTGCCATCACTCAAAGAAAAACCACTGTTAGAAACTTGAAATACACACCCAACAAGATTAAAACATCAAAATAGTTATCAAACTAATTTTATAAACATGTGACAAATTTTTTGCAACTTTGTTTCTTATGGTTTTGCTTTTTTATAAAGCTCGTTCTCATAATATGAAAATTACCCAATACCTTTTCTGCATTTGAAAAAGGCCGTCTGAAAACCAAATTTCAGACAGCCTTTACTGTGCAGCCTTATTCCGCTACATCAATACACAAATATTTCAATTCCAGATATTCGTCCGCACCATATTTGCTACCTTCACGTCCCAAACCACTTCGTTTTACGCCGCCAAACGGTGCCACTTCATTACTGATTAAGCCCGTATTGATGCCGACCATACCGTATTCCAAGGCTTCGCCGACGCGCCACTGGCGAGCGGTATCGGAGGTGAAAAGGTAAGCTGCCAAACCGTATTCCGTATTGTTCGCAGCCTCGATGACTTCGGCTTCGGTTTCAAAACGGAACACTGGACACAAAGGCCCGAAGGTTTCCTCGCGAGCTACCGCCATTTGCGCCGTAACGCCGCTTAAAACAGTCGGCTCAAAAAACGTTCCGCCCAATGCACTGCGTTTGCCGCCGGTCAGACAACTTGCGCCTTTAGCCAATGCGTCGGCGATATGCTGTTCAACTTTCTCCACCGCTTTTTCCTCAATCAGCGGCCCTTGGTTGACGCCATCTTCCAAGCCGTTACCCAATTTGAGCGCCGCCACTTTTTCACTTAATTTGCGGCAAAATTCGTCGTAAATGCCGGATTGAGCGTAAACGCGGTTGGTGCAGACGCAGGTCTGGCCGCTGTT
>CAUSHT010000105.1:0-5224 GCA_963531275.1 uncultured Neisseria sp. | reverse complement strand
CCGAGGTCTTCGTCGTAAATCCAGCCGCAAGGGCCGCACATATATTGAGCCATTTTGTGTTCCTTCTATTTTAAAAGGCCGTCTGAAACCGTATTTTCAGACGGCCTTTCGTGTGTTTTATTGTTGATATTTTGAATTTATTGCGCCGCTTCCAAAGCGGCGATTTCTTTACGCAGGTGTTTGATGGCCGGTGTTACGATGGCGACAAACATGGCCTCGCGGACGCGGCGTTGCGCCGGACTGCGCATCAGATAACCTTTTGCACCTGCATGCAATGCGGCAGATTGAGTGGCGTTCAGTGCCAACACAGCAGCGGCTTCACGCAGTTTTAAGGTTGCCAGCGTATCAGGTTTGTTGTTCCACGCATCATCGGCAAGGCGTTCGGTTTCCGCCCATGCGCCGTCCAACGCGGCTTTCAAATCATCGTAGCTGTGGTCGAGGTAAGCGTTCACTTCCGCATTCACTACATTGGCCATGCGGATAATACCGAGTGCACCGTCAATCACACCGGCGCCGATACCTATTTGCAGCAAGATGAAACCGGCTTTAATGGTCGGAATATAAGACTGGAACTGCTCAGGCGAAGCAATCACATCTTCATCGGGAATAAACACATCTTTAAAATTCAGGCTGTAAGTGCGCGTGCCTTCCAAACCGCAGAATTCAGGGCAATCTTGCAGGGTCACGCCTTCCCATTGACCGCCGGTGATAAACATCACATAGCTGTCGCCGACTTGGGCGGTATTCGCCCAAATATGGTCTTCGCCGATATTGGATACCCAAGGCAAAGCACCGTTGACTTTGTAGCCGCCCTCAACGCGCTCGGCTTGCAGGTTGTGTTTTTCAATGCCGGCAAGGTGTTTGACGGTATTGGACATGCCCGTACCGGCCAAGACTTTACCCTGCAGAATATCGGCTAAATATTTGTCTTTCACCGCTTGGTTGGGCGATTGGTGCAGATACCACGCGCAAGCCGCCTGACACCATGCGCTGAACGAAGTGGCGCCGCATTCTTTACCGATCTCGCGCAATACGGCGATTTGCGTTGCCAAACCCAAACCGTTACCGCCCTCTTCAACCGTACCGGTTGCGGCAAAACCGCCGATTTTGCCCAATTCCAGCATAAATTCTTTCGGATACAGGCCTTTGCGGTCGATGTCGTCCACCAATGGTTTCAGCTTGCTTTTAACGAGTGCGGCAACATTGTTCAGTAAAGCTTCGCGTGTCATGATTTTTTCCTCTGAATAAAGTTTGAAGCGTAGATGGTTCTACTCATGAATTTTCTTGGCAACAAGGATATCCCTGCTTTTTACTAAAAGGCCGTCTGAATTTTCAGACGGCCTTTGATGAGATTAGGCAAATGCCTGCAATTCAGGGTTGATTTCAGTTTTGGCAAGGTTGTTGACGTAGTTGCACAAGGTTGCCAAAGCAACACCCATAACGACTTCAACGGCTTGCTGTTGGTTGTAGCCTGCATCGAAGAAAGCTTTCAGCTCATCGTCGGATACCGCGCCTTTTTTCGCCATAACGGCTTGGGTGAATGTTGCCAAAGCACCCAGTTTGGCATCGTCAAACTCGCCTGCAGCCAATGCGCGTGCGGCTTTGATGGATTGTTCGGACAGCAGTTTTTTCAAGGTAGCCAGTTTGGTGTGGCCGGCAACGCAGAAACCGCATTCGTTGGTACGGGCGGCAATGATTTGAATAACTTCAACTTCGCCGTCAGTCAGGCTGTTGGCCGCATTCAGCTTACCAACTTCTTGATAAAACGCCAAAGCTTCAGGCGCATTGGCCAAAACGCCGATCAGGTTAGGAATAAAGCCGTTGTTTTTCAATACGGCTTCAATGCGTGGTTTAGCAGCTTCAGGAGCGGTTTCAACTGTGTGTATGGTCAAGCGAGACATGTGTATAACCTTCTTATCTGGTGAAATGGAGTGCACATCATAAGCCATCCGCCTCCATCAGAAAAAGACTTATTGGTTATTTGCCGCGAACCAAAAGTTATAAGGCCGTCTGAACGGATTCAGACGGCCTTATCAAATGATTCAACTCATTATTTCATAAAATTTTTCAGCAGCATAGAAGCGATGTCGTCCAAGCCGAAACCATCCGCATCTTGAGCCGTGCCGTTAGGCGTGGCTTTATCGACCAAGTCAGGCAATACTTTTGCCAACAAATCGCCTGCTTGACCGGCATCCACGCCGAATTTTTGCGCGATTTGGTTTACCGTATCGCTGCCCAAAGCATTTTGCAGGTCGCTGCCGGATACAGGTAGGTTGCTGGATTGGTTGGAAACCCAGCTGCTCAGGGCATCGCCCAAACCGCCTTGTTGCAGTTGGTTGATCAGGTTACCCACGCCGCCTTGCTGTTTCACCAAGTCCATCGCCATATCGGTCAGAGAACCTTGTGCGCCGTTTTCGCTGTTGCCACCCAACATTTGAGTAGCCGCATTCAAAAGATTGTCCATGAGTGCCATGACTTTTTCCTTGTATTTGCGTCTAAAAAAAGATAACGGAGTGTAGCAAAATTTACGCTGAAAAAATCAGGCTTAACCAAACTAAACTTCTTTTATCCCAAAGCCGTAACAAAACAAAGGCCGTCTGAAACCCAGTTTCAGACGGCCTAATAATCAATCACGCTTTTCTTCGCGGCCATTGAAATACTCGGCCGCGCCACCTTCAAAAAAACCTTGCAAAATCGCCTGCGCCGCTACTTGGTCAAGTACGGATTTTTGTTTTCGGCCAAATACTTGGGCTTCAGCAAGCAGGCTTTCCGCGTATAGGGAAGACATTCTTTCGTCCACCCAATAAACCGGCAAGTTAAAACGTCCGTGCAAACGGCGGCCAAACTTGCGGCTCAAACGGGTCAGCTCATGCTCCGTGCCGTCGGTATGCGTCGGCAGGCCGACCACAAAATACTTGGGTTGCCATTCTTTGACCAGCTTGGCAATGACCTCGAATTTTTCATCATTGCTGTTGCCGGTTACCGTCGCCAGCGGATGGGTCATGCCCAACTCGGCATCGCCCTGCGCCACACCGATACGCGCCTCGCCGAAATCAAAGGCCAAAACCGTGCCTTTTGGTGCATCAGGCATGGCCGACTCCTGAAACCAAGGCGTTCGGATTGACACCCAATTTTTCAAAAGCGGCGGCATAGCGGAGTTCGTAAGGCACATCAAACAGAATATGCTCGTCCGCAGGGACGGTCAGCCAAACATTTTCTGCCAGCTCGCGCTCCAACTGCCCTTTGCCCCATTTTGAATAACCAATACTGATCAAAGCCTTATCAACCGCACCTTCTTTAGACAAGTTTTCAATCACATCGCGCGAAGAAGTCAGCGCGACGTTATCGGTTACCACCATGCTGTTTTGCCAGCGGCCGATCGGCGTATGCACGACATAGCCGCGCTCAATCTGAACCGGCCCGCCCATCATCACGTTTTCATGTTGCAGGCGCAGCGGGATATTGCGGTCGGCAGCGGCGAAAATCATATCCATGGTAATCGGCGAAGGTTTGTTGATGATGATGCCCAGCGCACCTTCTTCATCGTGTTCGCACACATAAATGACCGTATCCGTAAAAAACGGATCATCCATATGAGGCATGGCAATCAGGAAATGGTTGGCTAAATTCATATTCTTTTAATCTATTAAGCTGATTTTATTATTTTTGTCCGTCGACAACCGGCGCATCCACCACGCACGCACCGTAAACCGCGCCGCCTGCCGGTACAGGCGTATCGGTTTTCGCATGGGCAAAACACGATACCGCGCTCAAAGAGTTTTTCGGCGAGCCTTGAACGATTTTATCGCTGTACACCAAATAAGCGAAAGACTTACGTTTCGGATCGTAGTAACGGATAATCTGCTGGCTCTTAAATGCTATGCTGGCGCTGCGTTTGAACACTTGTCGCGGTTTCAAAACCGCAGCCTCGTTATAACGGATGACTTCCGCACTTTGCACGCAGGAAACCGATGCGTCGCTGGCATCCTCTTCCAAATTGACCGTTTCTTTCAAACCGCCTTTTTTCGCGTACGAAATATAACAGGCAACCCCCTGCACATCAGGATCATCAAAACCTTCCACTTCAATACGGTCGTTTTTACCCAGCATATGAAACACCGTACTGGCGCGTCCGATTTTATCGGTATTGTCACCGCAAGCCGCCAAAACCATGGCGCCCAACACTACTAATAAATATTTTTTCATAATATCCTGTCGATGCAGACTGTCAGTTTCCAGGCAGACTAAACCCCGTCCGCCCACTCTATCGTTACTATATAAGACCGTTCGTCCATATTGCAACCCGATATTATTTTCAGACGGCCTGACAGACAGTATAATCCGTCCTATTGTTCCTACTTTGATAGCAAGATCGAACCATGCGTTACAAACCCCTCATTCTCGCCCTGTTGCTCAGCTTCTCCCTGCCAACCTATGCTGCCAAAGACGCGCCGAAAGAAAAAGCGGCCGCCGTCAAAAAAGCTGCGCCCGTGAAAAAAGAGAAAGAAGCCGCCAAGGCAGATGTCAAAAAAGAAACCCCAAAAAAACAAGCCGTAAAAGAAAAAGAGGAAGGCAAAAAAGCGGTTAAAGCCAAAGTCTCCAAAGAGAAGGAAACCGCCGACAAAAACGAACGCGCTTCAGCCAAAAACAAAACGGCTAAAGCCGCCGAAGCCACTGCAGACAATAAAAAGGCCAGCCGTAAAACCGAAGAGCCTAAAGAAACGGCAAAAGACAAAAAAGCTGCAGCCGAAAAATCCGGCAAAGCCAAAGAACAAGACAAAAAACCTGTTGAAGATAAAAAAGACAGCAAAGCCAAAGAGCCTGCTAAAAAAGCGGCTGAAGATAAAAAAGACAGCAAAAAAACCAAAGAGCCCGTAAAAAAAGCAGCCGAAGACAAAAAGGCCGAAGCTAAAGAAGCCAAAGAACCTGCAAAAAAAGCTGTTGAAGACAAAAAAGACGCTAAAAAAGACGCAAAAGCCAAAGAGCAAAACAAAAAAGCCGAGCCTAAAGTTGAGCCTAAAGCCGCTTCTTCAGCCGACAACGATTTCAAAGCAGCCGTAACTGCCGCCGCCAACGATATGGAAACCAAGAAATCCTTTGCCAAACGCAACGAGGGTTTCATTATCCATGTCAATGCCACGCTCAAACAGCTGCAACAAACACGCAACAACCTCTCCGGCATCAACCGCAAACAACGCGACGCATGGGAAAAATTCCAAAAACT
>CAUSHT010000104.1:0-5237 GCA_963531275.1 uncultured Neisseria sp. | reverse complement strand
CGCAGGCTGCGGTTTGCGGATTTTGTCGGTTTTAATCATGGTTTAGGTGTTGGTTTGATGGGGATGGTTTGGGGACGATAGGTCGTCTGAAAAATGGTTGATTGGGTTAGATGGAACTCCTTAACCCAACGAAACGGTTTGGTTTCCACAAATATTGTTTTTCAGACGACCTTGACTAGGAATTTTGGTGTTTTATCTAGTTACGCCTACAGCTAGTTAAACCTGCCGTTACTAACAATTATTATTAGGAATAAACATACGTTCGCTGAAGCAGTCGGTTGTAACAAACCCGACCTCCTCTAAAATTTTATATACTGTTTTTTTATATTTATTAGATTCTTTTACAATAGCAAAAATCGTTAAATCTTCATCGTACTCATTTTGAAGAAATTGTCTTAATATTTCTGTAAAATGTATACTCTCATCGTTTATTAATTTACCAAACATAATTTCATATAAATAATTATCTTTAATACATTCATCAGTTTTAGGTAAATATTCTAAAACAATAAAAGCTACTAATTTTTCATTTAAATAGCATTTATATACCTTACTTCCCTCAGGTAATACAATAGGCTTATTGATATTAGATTCATTTCCAAAATTATAGGATTCCGTATTTTGAAATATGAATTTTTTAATTTCATCACTAACATCTCTAGTTTCTCTAAACTCAAAATTCATTTTTAAATCTCCAATAATAAAAAACACTGGTTAGGTCATGACCAAACATTTCATGTAGCTCAACGGTTCTGTTGGGTTTGATAAACCACGGTTACTACCGCCGTCATTCCCGCGCAGGCGGGAATCCAGAGATTTTCATCGCTGCAATTTTAAAATATTCCTGCAATATCTAAGACTGGATTCCTGCCTGCGCGGGAATGACGGCTTTTTGTGTACTGTTCTAACTATTATCTGATGGGTCGTCTGAAAAGGGTATATTGGATTCCTCAATACTACTTCCCCCTTTTCAGACGACCTCTCCCCCTTTTAAGCCAAGAAGAACCCGTTATCCGGCAGCTTGCCGCCCAAAAGTTTCGGGTTGAACTGCATCAGGATTTCGTAAAACTTCAAAATCTCGTTCTTCACTTCGCTGCCTTTGGTTACCGTCAGCCGCGCGCCGTCCAAGCCCATGACTAGGGCGGGTTCGGGGGCGGGGAGGTAGTTTTTGCCGATTTTCGCCGCGCTTTGGCGGTTGGCGAGTATCCAGTTGAGCGCGTTTTTCAAATCCTGATGGAAGAGGTCGAACTGCGCCTTGTGCGCGTGGAAATATTCTTCGTTGGCGATGATGCCCGCCATCGGAATCAGCGGTTTGGTGTCAAACGCCTGCCCCCATGCTTTCACCAAATCAAAGCCGCGCACGACGTTTACGCCCATGGTTTTGCCTTTGAGCATAACCGCGCTTGCCATCGGTTCGGGCAGGATGGCGGCGTGGTAGTCCTTACTCAAAAACAGCCCCACCGCTTCCGGCGGCGTGGCGGTGTAAGTGATGCCGACTTTGTGCGCGTCGATTTTCAGTTTTTTCAACAAGGCTTGCAGCACGATGTCGGGCATGTCGTTTTTAAACGGCACAAGGATTTTTTTGCCGACCAAATCCTGCGGCGAGGTAATCGCGCTGCCTTTGCACATCAGCTGCGTGATGCCGTTGGTCAAAATATTCACCATGCCGACTTTCTGCCCTTGGTTGCGCAGGTTCACGCCGACATTGCTCGGACTCATCATCACTTTAAATTGCCCGCTCGCCACGCCTGCGCGAAGTTGGTCGGGCGAGCGCCAAACCTTGAGCGACACGTCCGCCTGCTTCGCCAGCTTGCCTTGCAACGCCGCTACGGCAATGGTTACGCTGGGCATCGCCGGCGCGCCGTACACGGTAAACTGCTCTTTCCCCGCCGCCAACAGCGAAGGCGAAACGCCTGCTGCTGCCAGTGCGGCAGTCATTTTTAAGAAATCACGTCTTTTCATATCCATTTTTTATCTCCTAATTCTTAATAAGCCAATGCAGGCATTCTTTCAGACGGCCTGATTTTTTTTAAAAAACCACATGCAAACTCAGCCAATATGTCCTGCCTGGTGCATACACTACGCTGGGCGACAGGGCGAGGACGTGGTCGCCGCTGATGTGTTCGGCGTATTTTTTGTTGAACACGTTGTTCACGCCCAAACGCAAGCCGTATTTGTCTTTGATGTTTACGCCGGCATACACGTCGGCAACGGTAAAGCCTTTGGCGGCTTCGCGTTTGTCTATGCCCAGACCGCTTGCCGCGTCAAAATCGCCGCGCGTTTGTTTGGCGACAAAGCGTGTTGCCGCGCCGATGTTGTAGCTGCCGTGGGCAAAGTAGTTTTTGTAGTCGGCTTGGACGGCGGCTTCAAACGGACGGATTTGATAGAGCGGCCTGCCGTCGGTTTCGTTGTGCCCGTAGTTGTAGGCGGCTTTGATGCCTGCCGCCCAATGCGGATTGAAGTTGTAACGCGCGTATGCCTGCGCGGTGAACAGGCGTGCGTCCACGTTGCGTGTGATGATGCCGTTGCCTTTGGAAGCCGTGCCGCTTTGTCCGCGTGCGCGGTCAAAAATAATCAGGTCTTTGACTTTGTCCGCAACAAGCGTGCCGCCCACGTTCCAGCCCGCGCCTGCCAACGAGTTCATGTAGCCGTTGTAGTAGTCGTTGCGGCTATCGGCGGTGAGCTTGATGCGGTTGTGTTTTTCGGTTTTCAGCAGGGGGTTGCCTGCGATGGCGGCGGCTGGATTTTGGTTCATCAACGCGCCGTTCATGCGGTTTTGCACGATGGCGGCAAGCGAGTTGAAGCGTTCGGTGTTGTCGCCGATTCGTTCTAAGTGAGCAAGGGAGACGCTGTATTTTTGCGTTTCAGACGGCGTGAAATCGTATTTGATTTCGCCCGACAAAGCATGACGGCGCACTTTGCCGTTGAAGTCGTAGCCGTAATGGGTTTTCCAGATTTGTTGCGATGAGGCGAAGGCAAGGTTGCGATTCATTGGATGAACGGGTTGCGCTGTATTTTTGCGAACGTCCGCTTCGTTGATTTCGTAGCTTAAGCCCAAGCCCAGTTTGTGTTGGTCGTCAAACTTGTAAGACAGGGTATCGGCAATGCGCCAGCGGTCGATGTGCACATCGGCGAAACGGTAGCCGTTGAGGAAGTCGCGCATGGCGGTGTGGGCGTTGCGTTCGCCGTTTTGGCTGTCGTTGCGGTAGCTGACGGCGGCCGTGTTGTGGAACTTGCCGAAATCCGCATCGTGTTTGAGTGAGAAGTCGTACACTTTGCGGTCAAGCTCTACAAATACTTGCTGCGGCGTATTGTTTTGGCGCAGGGAGTAATTGTCGGCGCGGCGTTTGAGTTTGATGATGCCTGCTTCCGCGCTGACCGTATTGCTCAAATCGGCATTGCCCCAACGCGCGTTGAGTTTGGCGATGTGGCGTTCGGTGTCCAATGCGTCGTTGACGAACTGCGGTTGGCGGTCGTTATTGATGTCGTCGTGCAGATAAGTGAGGCGGTATTCCTGATTTTCAGACGGCACGAAACCGAGTACCAAAGCCTGATTAAAACGGCTGTATTTCCAATCGGTCTCGCGGCCGCCGCCGTCTTTGTAGCCGTTTGCCTTGGTGTGATTGAGGTTGGCTACGCCGTACACCTTCGCCCCGCGCGCTTGCGCGGTAACGGAGTTGTAAAAACTTTTGCCGTAAAAGCCGCTGTTTGCCTTCAGCGGACGGAAGGCTTGGTCTATGTTTTCGGTAACAAAGTAATGATCGCTGCGGTCGGTGTGGTCGAATTGGTTTTCGGGGAAATAGCCTTGTGCGGCGGTTGGTGCAATCGGTTTGGGAGGGGAGAAGGTTTTGACAGGCTGGATTTCGTCAGGGTCTGCCAAGGTTTCGGCAAAGCCGTTTGCGGCGGCAAAACTACTCATTAACAAGCAAATCAAATGGTTTTGTTTCATGGCTTATATCCTGATAATCATTTTTATTTATTATGCTCTTAGAAAGAAACAAAGTAAAGAAACGATAAAGTGTCTGAAGCCGACAAAACTTTATTGTCGGCAAGGAAAGCTTTAGCCTTGAAGACATGCCGATACGGGCTAAAAACTTTTAGAAGAGGGGAGTGTTAGCGAGGTTTGTATTTGGGTTTTATTTTGCGTTTGTGTTTTCCGTTTATAAAGCAGATAGGCCGTCTGAAAAAATATCTCTCTTTTCAGACGGCCTATTGCTGGTTATAATAATTTTACGAATCATTATTAATTCTATTTAAATA
This sequence comes from uncultured Neisseria sp., assembly GCA_963531275.1. Lineage (GTDB taxonomy): Bacteria > Pseudomonadota > Gammaproteobacteria > Burkholderiales > Neisseriaceae > Neisseria. The sequence continues at coordinate 977 of CAUSHT010000104.1, read as the reverse complement.
TAGGAGAAACGCATGAGTACCCGTACCGAACACGACACCATGGGCAATGTCGAAGTCCCATCCGAAGCCTATTGGGGCGCGCAGACCCAGCGCAGCCGCAACAATTTCAAAATCGGCGGCGAAACCCTGCCGCAGCCGTTGATTTATGCTTTGGCGCTGGTGAAAAAAGCCGCAGCCGCGACCAATGTTTCCCTCGGCAGGATTAAGCCCGAGCAGGCGGATTTGATTACGCAGGCGGCGGATGATGTGTTGAACGGCAAGCTCGACGGGCAGTTCCCATTGGTAGTGTGGCAGACCGGTTCCGGCACGCAGTCCAATATGAACATGAACGAAGTGTTGGCGAACCGCGCCAACGAAATTGCCGGTACGGGTTTGGCGGCGTATCAGCCTGTCCATCCCAACGACCATGTGAACCACGCGCAATCGACCAACGACGCGTTCCCGACCGCCATCCACGTCGCCGCCGCGATTGAAATCAACCGCCACCTTATTCCGGCGGTAAAAGCCTTGCGCGATACATTGGACAAAAAAGCCAAAGAATTCGCCCCCATCGTCAAAATCGGCCGCACCCACTTACAGGACGCGACGCCGCTGACTTTGGGTCAAGAATTTTCCGGCTATGTTTCCCAGCTCGATCACGGTTTAGGCCGTCTGAACGATGCACTTAAAGACTTGTATGAACTCGCTTTGGGCGGCACGGCGGTCGGCACGGGTTTGAACAGCCATCCCGAATACGCCGAAAAAGCCGCCGCCAAACTTGCCGAATTGTCCGGCCTGCCGTTTGTCAGCGCACCGAACAAATTTGAAGCATTGGGCGGACGCGATGCCGCCGTTGCAGCTTCGGGCGCATTAAAAACGCTGGCGGCAAGCCTGAACAAAATCGCCAACGACATCCGCTGGCTGGCAAGCGGCCCGCGTTGCGGTTTGGGCGAAATCAAAATCCCCGAAAACGAGCCGGGTTCGTCCATCATGCCGGG
>CAUSHT010000103.1:0-5294 GCA_963531275.1 uncultured Neisseria sp. | reverse complement strand
AGTTCATGCCGTAGATGCCGGTGATGACGGTCAGCGGCATAAAGATGATGGTGATAACCGTCAACACGCGCATTTGCTGGTTCATGCGGTTGGATTGGAAGGAAAGGTAAATGTCCATCATGCTCAACACCATATCACGCGAGGCATCAAGCGATTCGATAAGCTGCATATTGTGGTCGTACACATCGCGCAGATAGACGGTCGATTCGCCTTTGAAAATGGCAAAATCACCGCGTACGGCCAGTTGATAGAACACATCGCGCAATGGCAAAAGCGTGCGCCGCAGACGGACGGCATCGCGCTTGAGGCGGTGAATCTTACTGAGAATATCGCTGCTTTCATTTTTAAACAGGGACTTGTCTATTGCTTCAACACGGTTGTTGTACGATTCCAAAACGATGAAATAGTCGTCCACAATACGGTCAAGTAGGCAATAAGCAAGAAATGCCGTATTTTTGTTCAAAATATTGTGCGGATTTTCGTGCATCTGCCGGCGAAGATGGCTGAACAAACCCAACGGTTTTTGTTGGAAAGACAACACAAAATCTTTGCCGATAATCACATACACTTGGTCGGAATGGAGCTTGCCTGTGGAGGTATAGTGGTAAACCTGTGCGGCAGTAAAAACATAGCTGCCGTAGTCTTCGATTTTCGGACGTTGCTTGCGGCTGAGAATATCCTCAATAACCAGCTCATGGATGCCATAAGGCTCAAGCGCGTGTTTGAGCAAGGCAACATCATTGATGCCGACAAAATGCAGCCAGTTGATTTGACCTTCTTGCGGACGGACAATATCGGGCAAGTTTTTTCTGGCAAGATAATCATGCTGAACAAAGGTATCGGCGGAATACAGGGTTTGATGAATGGCAGAACGCGGCGCATTGTCGGTATTGCTGCGCTGCATGGCTTGGTCTTGCAGAGTGTCGGTTGTCTCAACTGGATTGGCTGGTTTGCTCATAAAAATAAATCATGTTTTTTTAGTTAGAATGAATTGTACAGACAGAAAAGGCCGTCTGAAAACTGATTTTCAGACGGCCTGACAATATTGATCAACGCTTGATTAGGCTTGAGGCGCGGTTTTCTCCAGCTCCAATGCAGCGGCAAGCAAGGACAGGCGCGCCATTACGCCGTAAACGTATAGGCGGTTGTGTTCGTTGTCCACGTCGCAGTCTTTTTCCGAGCGCGGCATACCGAGCGAATCCCATTGTTCAAATACACGTTTGCAGGCTTCGGGGGCTTCTTGAGAATTGTCGCCGCTACCGGTGGGGATGCTGTTGGACAGCGGAACAAACACCATACCGCCGGCGTTGAGGTTTTCGTCTGCACCACGGCCTTCGTGTACACGGAAGAAGCCGCCGATAACGAAACGGTCCATCATATAAACGACAGGTTCGCACACGGCGCCGTTCATGGTTTCGTAGGTATAAATACCTTCTTGGACAATGACTTCGCTGACTTCCAAACCTTCTTTGACTTTCGCCATTTTATTGCGGTTTTTACGGTTCAAGCCGCGCACTTCATCCGCAGATTTAACGCTCATCACGCCCATGCCGTAAGTACCTGCATCGGCTTTCACAATAACGAAAGGTTGGTCGGTAATACCCAATTCATCGTATTTGGCTTGAGTTTTCGCCAATACGCGCTCTACCGCATCTGCCAACGCATCTTCGCCTTCACGCTCTTGGAAATCCAAACCGCTGATTTTTTCAAAATAAGGGTTAATTTGCCATTCGTCGATGTCAATCAACTTGGCAAAGTCGGCAGCAACTTGGTTGTACGCGCCGAAGTGTTCGGTTTTACGGCGAGTCGTCCAGCCGCCGTGCAATGGAGGCAAAACGGTTTGACTGATGTCTTTAAGGATTTCAGGGATGCCCGCAGACAAGTCATTGTTCAACAAAACAACGCAAGGCGAGAAACCGTCTGCAAGATGGACGCGCTCTCGGGTACGCAATAAAGGCTCAAGCAAAATTTTGTCGCCCAACGCGGTTTCAAACTCGGTCGGCTCAGTCACTTCAGGATTCAGGCTGCCCAAGCGCACCTCATATCCTGCCGAACGCAAAATCTCGCTGAGGGCGTAAACGTTTTGCAGATAGAATGTGTTGCGTGTGTGGTTTTCAGGAATAATCAATACGGATTTTGCTGTCTCACAGGCGCGCTGTACCGCATCTTGCGCGGCAACCGCCGCCAGCGGGATAAAGTTGGGATTCAAATTATTAAAGCCGCCCGGAAATAGGTTCATATCGATAGATGAAATTTTGTAACCGGCATTACGGATGTCAACCGAACCATAAAATGGCGGACGGTGTTCGTTCCATTGCGAACGGAACCATGCTTCGATTTTGGCGTGATTGCACAAGATTTTCGCTTCAAACGCCTGAAGTTGCGACAGATGTTCGGCAGCCATTACCGGTAATTTCATTCTCTATACCTCTTGGTAAGTGTGGATATTGAGTGAGAATGATAGAACTTTTTAGTGCATTTCGACAAGTATTCTTTCAGATAAGATGCATCTTTTTGTCAACAATTCTACAATTTGTCTAATTTTTAATAAGCATTTTTGAAACTTTGCGACAAATTTTAAAAATTGGACAAATTCCTATTGCACAGCCCCTATAAAAAGCCTAAAATCCGCCCATAAACGCAAACCATCATTCATACCTAACAATAGCAAAGAATACTCATCATGAGCGCACAAACCCTTTACGATAAACTTTGGAACAGCCACGTCGTCCGTGAAGAAGAAGACGGCACTGTCTTGCTTTACATCGACCGCCACCTGGTTCACGAAGTAACCAGTCCGCAAGCATTTGAAGGCTTGAAAATGGCCGGCCGCAAACTCTGGCGTATCGACAGCGTGGTCTCCACAGCCGACCACAACACCCCGACCGGCGACTGGGACAAAGGCATCCAAGATCCGATTTCCAAACTGCAAGTCGATACTTTGGACAAAAACATTAAAGAGTTTGGCGCACTCGCCTATTTTCCGTTTATGGATAAAGGCCAGGGCATCGTACACGTTATGGGCCCGGAGCAAGGCGCTACCCTGCCCGGCATGACCGTTGTCTGCGGCGACTCGCACACTTCTACCCACGGCGCATTCGGCGCATTGGCGCACGGTATCGGCACTTCCGAAGTCGAACACACCATGGCGACCCAGTGCATTACCGCTAAAAAATCCAAATCCATGCTGATTGCCGTTGAAGGCCGTCTGAAACCCGGTGTTACCGCCAAAGACGTAGCACTTTATATCATCGGCCAAATCGGTACGGCAGGCGGTACAGGCTACGCCATCGAATTTGGCGGCGAAGCCATCCGCAGCCTTTCTATGGAAGGCCGCATGACCCTGTGCAATATGGCGATTGAAGCCGGTGCGCGCTCAGGCATGGTTGCCGTCGACCAAACCACCATCGACTATGTAAAAGGCAAACCTTTCGCACCTAAAGGCGAAGCGTGGGACAAAGCCGTCGAATACTGGCGCACGCTGGTGTCTGACGAAGGCGCCGTATTCGATAAAGAATACCACTTCAAAGCTGAAGACATCGAGCCTCAAGTAACTTGGGGCACATCGCCTGAAATGGTTTTGGACATCAGCGGCAAAGTGCCTAATCCTGCCGAAGAAGCCGATCCGGTCAAACGCAGCGGCATGGAACGCGCCCTTGAATACATGGGCTTGGAAGCCGGTACGCCATTAAACGAAATCCCTGTCGATATCGTCTTTATCGGTTCTTGCACCAACAGCCGTATCGAAGACTTGCGCGAGGCCGCCGCCATCGCCAAAGGCCGTAAAAAAGCGGACAATGTACAACGCGTATTGATTGTTCCAGGCTCCGGTTTAGTGAAAGAACAGGCCGAAAAAGAAGGCTTGCACGAAGTATTTATCGAAGCTGGTTTTGAATGGCGCGAACCGGGCTGCTCTATGTGCCTCGCCATGAATGCCGACCGCCTGACCCCGGGACAACGTTGCGCCTCTACTTCCAACCGTAACTTTGAAGGCCGTCAAGGCAACGGCGGACGTACCCACCTCGTCAGCCCTGCCATGGCAGCCGCAGCCGCGGTGACCGGCCACTTTACCGACATCCGCACTATGGCTTAAAGCATTTTCAGACGGCCTTTATTGATCAGGCCGTCTGAAACAATACCTTGCTCAAGTAAGTTTTTCTATTGCGCAAAACGTCCGAAAACCTTCTCAATCATTGATAACTTGAAAGGAATCTAGTATGAAAAAACTGTTTGCATTGGCTGCCGCAGCCCTCATCCTGTCAGCTTGTTCCAGCACTTGGTCCGGCGCAAAAAACGATGCCAACCGCAATTGGGACAAAACCAAAGAGACTGCCGAGCGCGTAGCCGATAAAACCAAAGAAACTGCTGAACACGTTGTCGACAAAACCGGCGAAGCCGTTAAAAAAGGCGGCAATGCAGTAGGCCGCGGCATGAGCCATGTCGGCAACAAAATTGAAGCCGCTACCGAATAATTCGGTAAATCAGGCCGTCTGAAGCTCCTGACTCCGTTTCAGACGGCCTGTTTCCCTACTATTCAGACATCCTAAGATTCCCTGCGAAAGAAGAAGCAATGAGTAATCCGTCAAGTTGGTTCGGCATCCATGCTCAAGATTTGGATCGCGCCAAGGCCTTTTACGAATCCGTATTTGACAAGCCCTTGCAAGACGTTGGCGGCAACGGATTCCGTTTCATCATTTTTCCGGCCGATTACACACAACACGGTACGGCCGGCATGATTTGGCACGACAGCAATGCCCAACCCGGCCACGGTGGAACGACCATTTTCTTCAATTGCCCGGATTGTGCCGAAACCGCAGAAAAAGCCGTTGCAGCAGGCGGCAAACTGTTACAAGAGAAATTCCGCATTGCCAATGGCTTTGCCGCATTTATCGAAGATACAGAAGGCAACCGAATCGGTTTGCACAGCACGCGCTAAGCCGAATAGCCATAAAATTTCCCATTATTACTATAAGAATCTGACATGAAAGCCTTTACCAAAATTACCGCCATCGTTGCCCCGCTCGACCGCAGCAACGTCGATACCGACGCCATCATCCCCAAACAATTTCTGAAATCCATCAAACGCAGCGGCTTTGGCCCCAATGCCTTTGATGAATGGCGTTACCTCGACCACGGCGAACCTGGCATGGACAACAGCAAACGGCCGTTGAATCCGGATTTCTCCCTGAACCAGCCACGCTATCAAGGCGCACAAATCCTGTTGACGCGCAAAAACTTCGGTTGCGGCTCTTCACGCGAACACGCCCCTTGGGCATTGGACGACTACGGCTTCC
>CAUSHT010000102.1:0-5348 GCA_963531275.1 uncultured Neisseria sp. | reverse complement strand
ACTGCCTGTCCAAATAACTGTTCCGACTCTTTGCCTTTGGCTTTCATCGCCTGCTTGAAATAGCAGTGGCCTAACAAAAATCGTGCATCGATTTGTTCTTGAAGGCTGTTTTGCTTGTCTTCCAGCTGTTCGGCAAGCTGCAATTGTTGTTGGTGGTGTTCAACTGCCTGATCGAACAACTTAGTCGCAATCTCTCCTTTGGCTTTCATCGCCTGTTCGAAATAACAGCATCCTAGCAAAAACTGAATATTGTTTTGCTCCTCAATTTGGCTATCTTTATCTTCAATTTCTCCTAAAGCCTGCTTTAGCTTCTCAATCGCTTCATCAAATTTTTTGTTCTTAAATAACTCTTTACCTTCTTTAATTAAATCTCGAACATTCATTACTTTATCCTTTTCTTAAAACAATCGGTTAAACACCATACTATCTCAATGCGCCTCTTCCCAATTCATACCCACGCCTACTTCTGCTACCAGCGACACGTTCAACATCCCTTCATCCACTTTCGCCATAATCTGCGGCAGTTTTTCTTTCACTAAATCCAGTTCGGCTTCGGGTACTTCCAGCACCAGTTCGTCATGCACCTGCATGATCAGTTTACTTTGCAGGCAGTCCCACGGGGAGGCTTTGCACTCTGAAAGCCAGCGGGATACGTCTATCATAGCGCGTTTGATGAGGTCGGACGCGGTGCCCTGCATGGGGGCGTTGATGGCGGCACGTTCTGCTCCGGCGCGGGCGTTGGCGTTTTTGTTGTGGATGTCGGGCAGGTAGAGGCGGCGGCCGAACAGGGTTTCGACGAAGCCTTGCGCGGCGGCTTGTTCTTTGGTGCGCTGCATGTATTCGGCGACGCCGGGGTAGCGGGCGAAGTAGCGGTCGATAAAGTTTTTGGCGGAGATGTTGTCGATGCCCAATGATTTGGCGAGGCCGTATTGGCCCATGCCGTAAATGAGGCCGAAGTTGATGGTTTTGGCGTAGCGGCGTTGTTCGGACGAGACGTTCTCAGGGGCAATGCCGAACACTTCGGCGGCGGTGCGGCGGTGTACGTCTTCGCCGTTTTGGAACGCGGTGATGAGGGTTTTGTCGCCGGAGAGGTGCGCCATGATGCGCAGCTCGATTTGGGAATAGTCGGCGGAAACGATGACGCTGCCTTGCGGTGCGGTGAAGGCGCGGCGCACGCGGCGGCCTTCGGCGGTGCGGATGGGGATGTTTTGCAGGTTGGGGTTGTTGCTGGCGAGGCGGCCGGTAATGGCGACGGCTTGGGCGTAGGTGGTATGTACGCGGCCGTCTTTGGGGGAAATCATTTCGGGCAGTTTGTCGGTGTAGGTGGATTTGAGTTTTGCCAAGCTGCGGTTTTGCAGGATGATTTTGGGCAGTGGGTAGTCGGGCGCGAGCTGTTCGAGCACGGCTTCGTTGGTGGAAATGCCGCCTTTGGCAGTTTTTTTCAGGCCTTTGGTGGGGATGCCCATTTTGTCGAACAGGATTTCTTGAAGCTGTTTGGGCGAGTTGAGGTTGAACGGCTGGCCTGCGGCGGCGTAGGCTTCTTGTTCGAGCTTCATCAGTTCGGCGCCGAGTTCTGCGCTTTGGCGGGCGAGTTCGGCGCGGTCGATTTGCACGCCGTTGCGTTCCATTTCAAACAATACCTGCGCGACGGGCAGCTCCATTTTTTCATACATTTCAAGCTGTTTGGCGTCCATTTGCGCGCGCAGGTGCGCTTCGAGGCGCAGGGCGAAATCGGCGTCTTGGGCGGCGTATTCGGTCGCCTGCCCGATGGCGACATCGGCAAAACTGATTTGCTTCGCACCTTTGCCACACAGCGATTCGTAGGTAATGGTTTCCAAGCCGAGCCAGCGTTCGGACAATTCGTCCAAGCCGTGTCCGAGATGGCTCTCGATGATGTAGGAAGCGAGCATGGAATCGCCGGCAATGCCGTTCAGGGCGATGTCGTAGTTAGCGAAAACGTGTTGGTCGTATTTGAGGTTTTGCCCGATTTTTTTCAGGGCGTGGTTTTCCAAATGCGGTTTCAGACGGCCTAATACGTCTTGTAAATCAAGTTGTTCTGGCGCTGCGGTCAGGCTGTGCCCTACGGGGATGTAGACCGCTTCGCCTGCTTGGAACGCAATGCTGATGCCGACCAGCGAGGCGTTCATCGCGTCTAGAGACGTGGTTTCCGTATCAATGCCGATTTTGTCTGCCTGCGCCAATTTGTCCAACAAGGCGGCAAACTGCGCTTCGGTGGTAACGGCTTGATAATCCAGCTTTTCAGGGGTTGGAGCGAGTGCAGGTTGTTTTTCAGGCTGTGTTTCCATCGCCAATGCGGCTTGTTCGCCGATATGCTCGCTGCCGAACAAATCTGTGTTTTGCGCTTCGTGCATACGGCTTTCCGCCTCTTTCAGCCAAGTGCGAAAGCCCCAGCGTTTGAAATCGACAACCAGCTGCGCCCATTTAGGCGTAGTGCGACGCAGGCTTTCGAGGCCGTCTGAAAGCTCGGTGTGCAAATCCAAATCGGTTTTAATCGTTACCAAATCATACGACAGCGGCAGTTGTTCCAAAGCGGCTTGCAGGTTTTCGCCCACTTTGCCTTTGACTTCGCCAGCGTGTTCCATCACGCCGGCCAGCGAGCCGTAGGCTTCCAGCCACTTCACCGCAGTTTTCGGGCCGCATTTCTCCACGCCCGGCACATTGTCCACCTTGTCGCCCATCAGCGCGAGATAATCGCGGATTTGGTCGGGACGCACGCCGAATTTTTCCTTCACGCCTTCAATGTCCAGCGTTTCACCACTCATCGTGTTCACGAGCGTAACGCGCTCGTTTACCAACTGTGCCATGTCCTTATCGCCGGTAGATACCACCACGTTCCACCCTGCTTCGCCAGCCATCTTAGCCAAAGTGCCGATAACATCGTCCGCTTCCACTTGCGGAATCACCAATACCGGCCAGCCCATCAGGCGCACCAAATCCGGCAAGGCTTCCGCCTGCGGGCGCAAATCGTCCGGCATCGGCGGGCGCGTCGCCTTATAGTCGGGGAACATCTCGTGGCGAAAATTTTTGCCCTTAGCGTCAAACACCACCGCGCAATAGTCATGCACATAATCCGCCCGCAGTCGGCGCAGCATGTTCAACACGCCATACATCGCCCCAGTCGGTGCACCGTCGGGCGCGGACAAATTCTGCCCCATAGCATGATAGGCGCGGTAAAGATAAGAAGAACCGTCAACGAGAAGGAGTGTGGGTTTGTTGGACATGGAGAACCTGCTGTGTGTATGAAAATAATGTACGGATTATAAAGGAAAAGGCCGTCTGAAAACCGAAAATCAAGTTTCAGACGGCCTGATGTTTACATAAATATACGGTTTCAGGTATTGCGCCTCAGAATCCCATATTGTATATTTGTATTCGAATGAATACAAACCAAAGCAAACGAATATGAATGCAACGAACCGTATCCCAATTAGTGTGCGCATCACTCAGGAAGATGCTGATTTTATTGCCGAACTTAAAATCGAAGGTGCGAATACGCCGTCTGAAAAAATCCGCGAATTGCTCAAGCTGGCGCGCTTGGCGCATACGCAAACACGCGATTACGGCTCCGCACTGACGGCGCAGGAGCAATTTTTCCAAGCGGCAAAACACGAAATCTTGCACGCTGAAAAACAGGCCGGAGTGCATTCGCATATCGTGGCGAGGTTGTTTGAACAGCTTCCCGACTTAGGCGCGACGCTCGCCGCCGACCTGCCCGAAGAAGCCGACCTCGACGATTTGAAAAAATACGAACGCGAACTGATGTGGCGCATCGTCCGCCTGACCGACAGCATCTTGCAGCTCGCCGTAACCGGTAAAGGCGCGGCATATGACGACACCGTGCTGCAACAGCTTGAAAATACTTTGAAACTGGCGAAGATTGTGCAGCAGGCAGGCGAGGTTTGAGGCGTTCAGGAAAGGCTGACTGAAAAATGAAAATCCACCATTGGCTTCTTATCAGTATGTTCATCTATCCCTCTTTGGCAGTGAGCGCGGACGGCGGCGTACAACCTGTTACCGAGCAGCAAGTCCTGCGGCTGATCGAAATTTATGTGACGCAGCATTACGGCGAACAAACCGCTCAAGCGCAAAAGCCGTATCGGGTGAAAAAAGACGGGAAGCATTGGATTATCAGCGGCAAACCACCTAAAGCGCTGGGCGGCAATTTCCGCGCCGTTATCGAAGCAAACGGTCAGCTGAAAGAAATCACGCATAGCAAGTAGTGCAAGGTTTGAGGTCGTCTGAAAGGCTTTCCCCTCAGTCCTGAATACCTATGTCCAATATCAAAGGCAAGGCAACAAAGATGGAAAAATGGATAGCAGAAGCATACGAATTATTTGCACCTTACAGCGTGCGCTTCCCGCTGAATATCTGCACTTGCAATAGCTGCTCTCCCGAAGATTTCCAACAGTCGTTGTTGGAATATCAGTTATGCAAGATTCCTGTCGATATGTTGCAGGCGTATTTGGGCAGCGTACCTTTAGACGACGCAGCCGCGACGGCTTTAGACATGAAACATTTTCTGCCGCGTATTTTGCAGGCTTTGGTCAACGATGAAGACGTCCGACCGCTTGATGAAACATTACTCGATAAGTTGTGTTGCGATTTGCCCGAATGCTGGACAAAAGAAGAAATCGATTGGTTAAAACGTTTCGCCGCCGCTTGGTTTGACTCGCAACTGACCGCGCCCCGCTACGAAGGCTGCTTGGTCGTTTGGCTGAATATGTTTCAATTCGCCGGATTGGATGTTGTCGACGAACTGTTGGCAGTGTGGACGAAGCAGGCGGATAAAACGGCAGCTTTATGCGAATTTGTCGACTTGTATTTAGAAATTCCGTATGGAAGCGACGAGCCGGATTGGTACAAAGTCTGCTATCTGCCCGAGCATTGTCCGAATAGAACGCAATTCGCCGCCCGACTATCGGCTTGGTTTACCCACCCGGATACTCGCACCACATTCAGACGAGCTTTAGAACAAGCCCTGCTGGAAGGCAAAGAAGACGAAAACGAAACATTGTCATGGGAGCAATGTTACGACTGGTTGGCACAATCGGATGCCGGCTAAACACAATATTTCTCATGATTTCATAAAGAAAGGAAAATCCAAATGAGCGAAACCCTATCCCGCCGAGTAGGCCGTCTGGTAAGCGGCGGTTTTCATGCCCTGATTGATGCGGCGGAAAACCTTGCACCTGAAGCGGTCATGAACGAGAGCATCCGCGAAATCGAGCGGGCGGTGGACGAAGTACGCGCCGAGTTGGGCAAAGTGTTGGCACAGAAACACCTTGCCGCCAAGAAAATGGCGGACGAGAGCAACCGCCACGAAGCCA
>CAUSHT010000101.1:0-5501 GCA_963531275.1 uncultured Neisseria sp. | reverse complement strand
GGCACGTTTTTGTCCGGCAAAATCCATATCGGTTTGGAAAACTACGAAGGCGGCCGCGCCGGTGACCCAGCCGCCAAATCCTTGGGCGGCCGTTTGCGCGAATTGAACCTGCCGCAAGGCCGTCTGAAAACCGGCACGCCGCCGCGTATTGACGGACGCACGATTGATTTCTCCCAACTGACCGAACAGCCCGGCGACACACCCGTTCCTGTAATGTCCGTACGCGGCAGCGCCGATATGCATCCGCACCAAGTGTCCTGCTGGATTACGCATACCAACACGCAAACCCACGACATCATCCGCTCAGGCTTCGACCGCAGCCCGATGTTTACCGGCAAAATCGAAGGCGTCGGCCCGCGTTATTGTCCGTCTATCGAAGACAAAATCAACCGCTTCGCCGACAAAGACAGCCATCAGATTTTCCTCGAACCCGAAGGCCTGACCACGCACGAATATTATCCTAACGGTATCTCCACCAGCCTGCCGTTCGACATCCAAATCGCGCTCGTGCGCAGCATGAAAGGCCTGGAAAACGCCCATATCCTGCGCCCCGGCTACGCCATCGAATACGACTATTTCGACCCACGCAACCTTAAAGCCAGCCTCGAAACCAAGACCATCCAAGGCCTCTTTTTCGCCGGACAAATCAACGGCACAACCGGCTACGAAGAAGCCGCCGCGCAAGGCCTGCTCGCAGGCGCAAACGCCGTGCAATACGTCCGCGAACAAGACCCGCTCCTGCTGCGCCGCGAACAAGCCTATCTCGGCGTATTGGTGGACGACCTCATCACCAAAGGCGTGAACGAACCCTACCGCATGTTCACCAGCCGCGCCGAATACCGCCTGCAACTCAGGGAAGACAACGCCGACATGCGCCTGACCGAAGACGGCCACAAAATCGGCTTGGTGGGTGAAGAACAATGGCGCATGTTCAACGAAAAACGCGAAGCCATCGAACGCGAAATCCAACGTTTGAAAACAACGTGGTACACGCCGCAAAAACTCGCCGAAGAAGAGCAGCTGCGCGTATTCGGCCAAAAACTCAGCCGCGAAGCCAACCTGCACGACCTCCTGCGCCGCCCGAACCTCGACTACGCCGCGCTGATGACTCTGCCCGACGCACAACCTGAAACCGCACTTGCCGACAGCGTGGTCGAACAAGTCGAAATCCAAGTCAAATACCAAGGCTATATCGACCGCCAAAACGAAGAAATCGACAGCCGCCGCGACATCGAAACCTTAAAGCTGCCCGACGACATCGATTACAGCAAAGTCAAAGGTTTGTCGGCAGAAGTGCAGCAAAAGCTCAACCAGCACAAACCCGAAACCGTCGGCCAAGCCAGCCGCATTTCCGGCGTAACCCCTGCCGCCGTCGCATTGCTGATGGTGCATTTGAAACGCGGATTTAAAGATGCCAAGTAAGGTTTAATCCGAATAAAGGCCGTCTGAAACTTTCAGACGGCCTTTTTTAATAATTTTTAAAAGAACAAAAACAAAAAAATTGATGACAGGGTAAAATACGTTACACAAAACCTATGACAGACAAAGGGATAATATGGAAACTCAAGCTTTAGAAAAAACGTTTGATACACATGACGAATTTAACCGTAAGCCAATAGCCGAAAACATCATCAAGTTGCTGACATTGCCCATCGACCTTTCTCCTATGGTCATCGATGGCGGCTGGGGAACGGGCAAAACTGAATTTTGCCAAAAGCTGATTCGGCTCATGGAGCAGCAACAACTCAATTATCAGCCTGTCTATATCGATGCCTTCCGCTCTGACCACAGCGGAGAGCCTTTACTGGCATTGCTTGCCGAAATCATCAAAACCTGTACGCCTGAAGATACCGACGAACAGCCGTCTGAACAACGCAAAAATATTACAAGGAAAGTCGCGAAAGCCGCAGGATTTGTGATGAAAACCGTTGCTAAAGCAGCGGTTGGTCATGTTTTAAAGCAAAATACAGACGATTTGGCAGAAGAATTTCAACAGATAATGAATGGTGACCAAGATGCAGACAGTTTGGCCGAAACCGTAACCGATGCAGCTGTCACAATCGCCAGCCATACCATAGATGCAACAGTCGAAGCCTTATTGAAAGAGCAAATCGAAGCCGAAAAAAATCTGGAGACGCTCAAAGCCTGCCTGAAAGAATTGGCAGCAGACAAACCGATTATCCTGTTTATCGACGAACTCGACCGCTGCCGCCCCGATTACGCGGTTGATATGCTGGAAGTTATCAAGCACGTCTTTGATATTGAAAACGTCAAAGTCGTGCTGGTTACGAATACCAAACAATTGCGCGCAGCGATTAATCATCGGTACGGACTGGAAGTGGACGCGCAAAAATATTTGGATAAGTTTTTAAAATATAGCTTTGCCTTGCCAGAGAAAGTTGTAGCTCAGTTTGAGGAAAAACAGGATTTAGTTTCAGTTGAATATTTCAAACAATTGATACGGGATGGCAATTTAAAAGGTTTAATTGGACAAGAGATAACCATAAATCTCATCAGTGATTTGATAGAACGGAACGATTTATCGCTTAGAGAAACAGAACGATTAGTCCGATTTTTAGAGATATATCATTCTTTAAGTCAAAAGCTAAGCGGTGATATTAGATGGGAATATGCTGTATTGCGTGTTACAGGTGTATTTATCTTCTGTTTCTATCCTGAATTAATGGATAGTTTTAATAAACATCGCGTTGATACCAAAGATCTTGCTCGATTGTTTAATCTTCAGTCTTTACCTAGCGTCCCATTAAATAGTTATCATATTAATTTTACAGATGTTATTGCTGTGATGCTGATTACGTTTAATGATATTAAAGATACAAGTTTTACATTTGTAACACCTCAACATCAAGAATATTGGGACAAACATATAAATGAAACTTTTCTTAAAAATCCATATATTTTCCCTACTGGAATGAATGGGGTTTTATCAATCCTGAAAGAAACTTTCCAAGTCCTCAGTTTTGAAAAAATGCCACAATAAAATTAAAGGCCGTCTGAAACCCCAAAATCAGGTTTTCAGACGGCCTTTTATCATTTTAATAAACCGATAATTATCCTATCGAGGCCGTCTGAATTTCAATACGCCAAGTTCGGAGACAAAGCCGTTTAGGGGGATGTCGTGGGGTTCAGTTGGCAGGGTGTCGGTCAGTTGGCAGCCGAAGCCTACGCCGAGAGTTCTGGCTTGTAGGCGGTATTTCATGGCGGAGAGGGTGGCGTCGTAATAGCCGCCGGCTTGTCCGAGGCGGTAGCCGCGTTTGTCGATGCCGACGATGGGGACGAGTAGCAGGCTGAGTTGGTGGACGCGGATTTTTTTGCCGGTAAATTGGGGGACGCTCAATTTGGCGCGGCCGCGTTTGCGTTCTTGTTTGGTGCCGTCGGCAGGATAGGGGGTGAACCACATCCGCCGCGTGTTCGGTTCGATATAGGGCAGGTAGAGTTTGGCGCCGCGTTTTTGTGCGGCACGGACAAAGCCGTCCAAACGCAATTCCTTGCCTATCGACCAATACACACCGATTTTCCGTCCTTTTTTTATGTAGGGTTTGAGCTGGCGGCTGATGGTTTCGGTGGCGGCGTTGCGCTCGTCGGCGCTCATTTGGGCGCGTGCGCGGCGGAACTGTTTGCGTAGTGCCGATTTTTCGGGATTCCTCATTTTCAGACGGCCTTTCGGGATTGCGGTAGAATGTTGCGATTATAACGATTTTGTTAACATTCAAACAGGACGCACACAATGTGGCACATTGTCGCCATCGGCTATCTTTTTGTTGCCGTGATGTTTTCCGCCGCGCAGCCGAGTATTGCGCGCGCGTTGATTTATTTGGTTTTTTGGGCAGTGTTGCCCACTGTGTTTACGGTCTTTGTCGTGACCATCCGCCGCCGCAACCGCCTGATGAAACGGCAGGAGCAGGCGGAGTTTGAGGTGGCCCGCCCAAAGGCGGTACAGGCGGATGAAAAACAGGACGGGAAGGTATAAAATCCCTTTTCAGACGGCCTCTTATCCGCTATAATCCGTCAGTTTTCCATTTCGGAAACACGCTTTTATTTTTTAAAACTTATGCCCACTTTCGCCGAAGGGTGCTTGACAATAGGCGCCGCCTATCAAGTTCTATGCGATTGAATGTGTGCTCTTTAACCCTTTCAAGGAAATAACATGTCTCAAATTACTATGCGTCAGATGATTGAAGCCGGTGTTCACTTCGGTCACCAAACCCGTTTCTGGAACCCGAAAATGGCCCAATACATTTTCGGTGCGCGCAACAAAATCCATATCGTAAACTTGGAAAAAACCCTGCCGATGTTCCAAGAGGCGCAAGAAGCCGTACGCCGTCTGGTTGCCAACAAAGGTACAGTATTGTTCGTAGGTACCAAACGCCAAGCCCGCGACATCATCCGCGAAGAAGCTACCCGTGCCGGTATGCCTTTCGTTGATCACCGTTGGTTGGGCGGTATGCTGACTAACTACAAAACCGTTAAGCAATCCATCAAACGCCTGGAAGAAAAAACTGCTGCCCTGGAAAACGCTGCCGAAGGCGGTTTCAACAAAAAAGAAATTCTGGAAATGCAACGCGACGTTGAAAAACTGGAACGTTCTTTGGGCGGTATCAAAAACATGAAAGGCCTGCCTGACGCGATTTTCGTTATCGATACCGGCTACCAAAAAGGTACTCTGGTTGAGGCTGAAAAACTGGGCATCCCTGTTATCGCCGTAGTCGATACCAACAACAGCCCTGACGGCGTGAAATACGTTATCCCTGGTAACGATGACTCCGCCAAAGCTATCCGCCTGTACTGCCGCGGCATCGCCGACGCAGTTTTGGAAGGTAAAAACCAAGCGCTGCAAGAAACTGTAGCCGCTGCCCAAGAAGCTGCTGCCGAGTAATTCGGTACACAGAAGAGGGGCGTTATGCCCCTTTTCTCAAATCCCGTTCTGAAATCCGTTTCAGACGGCCACTATTTCCAAACACGGCAATGGCCGTGTTCCCAAAAATCTAGGAGATTCAAAATGGCAGAAATTACTGCAAAAATGGTTGCCGACCTGCGCGCCGCTACCGGCCTGGGCATGATGGAATGCAAAAAAGCCTTGGTTGAAGCCGAAGGCAACTTCGACAAAGCCGAAGAAATCCTGCGTATTAAATCCGGTGCGAAAGCTGGTAAACTGGCCGGCCGTACTGCTGCCGAAGGCGTATTGGCTTACGCGATCAACGGCAATGTCGGCGCATTGGTTGAAGTAAACTGCGAAACCGACTTCGTTGCCAAAGACGCCGGCTTCGTAGAATTTGCCAACTTCGTTGCGAAAACTGCTGCTGAGAAAAAACCGGCTACCGTTGAAGAACTGAGCGAACTGGTTGAAGCAGAACGCAAAGCCATCATCGCTAAATTGGGCGAGAACATGTCTGTTCGCCGCTTCCAAGTGATCGACACTGCCAACCAACTGGTTGCCTACATCCACGGTGCTTTGGCTACCGAAGGCGTATTGGTTGAGT
>CAUSHT010000100.1:0-5516 GCA_963531275.1 uncultured Neisseria sp. | reverse complement strand
CGCAGGGAAAATTGGGATTGATTGCCCAAGCGTACTGCAAACGGTCCTCTTCCAAAACCGCCGACTGCAATCACTTGCAACGGCATTCCGCTGGAAAAACCCAAATCCGCAAGACGACGGGTTACCAAGGTATCCAAATCACCAAAAACAGGATTGGGAGCAATGGAATCAATATGTACGACTGCGCCTTTTTTCAGACGCGACAAAGGAATGGCAGACATAAGCCTCTCTTTTCATTTGTTTTAAAAGTAGATTATTAAAAAAACGTGAGAAGAATGACGAATGTGCGGCACATTTGAAAGATTGGTTATGAGTGGCTATTTGCCCCTTCTTTCGATAAGTGCGGTTTGTTTTAAGTATTGTTATTTTCTTTGCTAATGATAAATCTTATTAATGTAAAAATCAAATGTAACAAGATAAACTAAAAAGGCTGAAATCCTTTTATCATTAGGATTTCAGCCTTTTTATGCACTCAACAAACTAAAGGCCGTCTGAAAGGTTTCAGACGGCCTTCAAAATAAAAAACCGAATCAAATCGGTTTTTTATTCCCATTCAGGGAAAGACTCTAAATTACAGAGCGTCTTTCAATGCTTTACCGGCACGGAATTTAGGAGTTTTAGCAGCAGCAATAGTCAAAGGCTCGCCAGTTTTAGGGTTGCGGCCTTGACGTTCGGCGCGTTCGCCGACGTAGAAAGTACCGAAACCGACCAGAGTAACAGTGTCGCCGTTTTTCAACGCGTTGGTTACGGCATTAGTAGTAGCATCCAAAGCTTTTTGCGCAGCAGATTTGGAAATGCCGGCTTCTTGAGCAATTGCTTCGATCAATTCAGACTTGTTCACAATTAGTCCCTTCCTATCGTAAAAAATGATGAAATGCCCGAATACTCGGGGCTTAAGCACTTTTAAAGCACATACGCACTTTATAGCAATTCTGAAATTATCATGTCAAGTAAAAGATGTGGAATTGCCCTATTTTTGTGGCATTCAGGGCAAAACCACATTTTTTGCAACATCAGACGGTCAACTTAATGCTTGGTTGCTTTTGTTCTTGACTTCGCCTTAGAAGTTTGCGGGGTCTCGGCAACCGTCAATTCAGCCGCCCATTGCTCAGGCTGAGCTTCCAAGCCCAAAGCCAACACTTCATCAATCCATTTTACCGGATGAATAGTCAGACCGGTTTTGACATTTTCAGGGATTTCTTCCAAATCTTTGACGTTGTCTTTTGGAATCAATACATGCTTGATCCCGCCACGCAAAGCAGCCAGCAGTTTTTCCTTCAAACCGCCAATCGGCAAGACTTCGCCACGCAAAGTGATTTCGCCGGTCATCGCCACGTCTGCACGCACCGGAATTTTGGTAAAGGCAGAAACCATCGCCAAAGTCATGGCGATACCTGCACTCGGACCGTCTTTCGGCGTCGCACCTTCAGGTACATGGACGTGAATGTCTTTCTTCTCGTAAAAATCAGGAGCCAGACCCACTGATTCAGCACGTGAACGGACAACCGACCATGCGGCCGATACCGATTCTTTCATGACATCGCCCAGTTGGCCGGTACATTGAATCGTACCTTTGCCCGGCAAGGCAACCGCCTCAACGGTCAACAACTCGCCACCGACTTCGGTCCAAGCCAGACCGGTTACCTGACCGATGCGATTTTCGCTTTCGGCCACACCATAGTCGAAACGGCGCACGCCCAGATAGTCATGCAGATTTTTCTCAGTAACTTTAATCGCTTTAGGCTTGGCCTTGCTTACTGTTTTGGATTTGGACGCTTTTTTCTTGTCCTCATTCAAAGTAACCTGCATCACTACTTTGCGGCAGATTTTGGCAATTTCGCGATCCAACGAGCGGACACCGGCCTCGCGGGTGTAGTAACGGATAATATCGCGCACCGCACTTTCATCAACCACCAACTCGCCTTCTTTCACACCATTGCGCTTCATTTGTTTCGGCACAAGGTATTGCATGGCGATATTGATTTTTTCGTCTTCCGTATAACCGGACAAACGGATAATTTCCATACGGTCAAGCAGCGGAGTCGGAATATTCAAGCTGTTTGAAGTGGCAATAAACATCACATCGCTCAAATCATAATCGACTTCGGCATAGTGGTCGGCAAACTTGTTGTTTTGCTCAGGATCAAGCACCTCAAGCAAAGCGCTGGCCGGATCGCCACGGAAATCGCTGCCCATCTTGTCGATTTCATCGAGCAGGAACAATGGGTTTTTCACACCCGCTTTCGCCATGTTTTGCAGGATTTTGCCCGGCATAGAGCCGATATAGGTACGGCGGTGGCCGCGAATTTCGCTTTCATCACGCACGCCACCCAACGCCATACGCACATATTGGCGACCTGTGGCTTTGGCAATCGACTCACCCAAGGAAGTTTTACCCACCCCCGGAGGACCAACCAGACACAAAATCGGGCCTTTGAGCTTGTCCATACGTTTTTGAACGGCCAAATATTCCAAAATGCGCTCTTTGACTTTTTCCAAACCATAATGGTCGGCATTCAAAATCAAATCAGCCTTGGCAATATCTTTGCTGACACGGGATTTTTTCTTCCACGGCAACTCAAGCAAAGTATCGATATAGTTGCGCACGACGGTAGATTCCGCAGACATCGGCGGCATCATTTTCAGTTTTTTCAATTCAGACAGACATTTTTCTTCAGCCTCTTTGCTCATGCCTGCTTCTTTGATTTTGTTTTCCAGCGCATCCAGCTCGCCGCGCTCGTCTTCTTCGCCCAATTCTTTCTGAATCGCTTTTACTTGCTCATTCAAGTAATATTCACGTTGGGATTTTTCCATTTGACGTTTTACACGGCCACGAATGCGCTTCTCGACCTGCATGATGTCGAGTTCGGCTTCCAACTGCGCCAGCAGAAATTCCAAACGCTCAACAATGCCGGCAGTCTCCAGTACATATTGACGCTGCTCCAATTTCAGCTGCAAATGCGCGGCAATAGTATCGGCAAGACGGCTGTTGTCATCGATACTACTGATGGTACTGATGACTTCGGCAGGGATTTTTTTGTTCAATTTCGCATATTGCTCAAATTGAGTCAGTAAGGTACGGCGTAAGGCTTCAATTTCGGGATTGTCCTTGTCGCTGTTTTCATCAATCGCCTCAACATGGGATAAAAACAGTCCGCCTGTTTCGTCAACCGTCAATGCTCGCGCACGACGGATACCTTCTACCAATACTTTAACGGTACCGTCAGGCAGCTTCAAAACCTGCAAAACTTGGGCGACTGTACCGGTCTGGTGCAAATCTTCAGCTTTAGGGTCTTCTGTATTAGGTTCAAGCTGAGCCAACAGGAAAACCGGATCATCATTGACCATTGCCGCCTCAAGGGCCGCAATCGATTTAGGACGACCGACGAACAGCGGCAATACCATATGCGGATACACCACGACATCACGCAAAGGCAAGGTAGCCAGCGCACTGTATTCCTCGAAATATTTGTCTTTTGTCGGCATAGTTAATAATCTCAATCATTGTTAAATCGGAATGTAGCTCAAAATTGGGCTGAAGCGCTCCATTTCAAGACTTGAAAACAGCTTATCCGTACCTATTTTCGAAAACATCATTTTTAATAGCCCGATATGGACGTTTACGATAAAATATATCGGATTTCGGGCCGTCTGAAAACTTTTCAGACGGCCCTGGCTAACCAAACAAGGTAGTAAACCATGACAGACTCAACCGAAAAAAAATCATTAATTGAATTCCCTTGCACCTTTCCTGTAAAAGTCATGGGAGCGGTTCATCCGGAATTTGAATCCGCCATCTTGGAAACCGTGCGTAAACACGCTCCCGACACCGAGCCGCACCACATTACTACGCGCCCAAGCAGCAAAGGCAACTATACCGGCGCGACTGTCCATGTAAATGTTGAAAATCAAGAGCAGCTCGACAATATCTACCGCGACCTGACTTCACACGAATTGGTAAAAGTGGTGCTGTAATGAAAATCGTGCACAAAGGCTTGGTCGATTACCTGCCGACTTTCGAAGCCATGAAGGCATTTAATGCCTCGCGTGACGAAAATACCGAAGACGAATTATGGGTGGTCGAACATCCGCCCGTATTTACCCAGGGCTTGGCCGGAAAACCCGAACACCTCCTCATCCGCGACGATATACCCGTTGTCCAAATTGACAGAGGCGGTCAAATTACTTATCACGGCCCCGGCCAACTAGTCGTCTATACGATGATCAATTTCAAACGCCGTAAAACCAGCGTCCGCCATATCGTTTCCGCACTTGAAAACAGCATCATCGCCACCTTGGCAGAATACGGCATCGAAGCAGCCGCCGATCCCAAACGTCCCGGCGTTTATGTCGGTGAGCGTAAAATTGCTTCCCTTGGCCTGCGTATTAAAGACGGCTCCGTTTACCACGGCTTGGCGCTTAACGTGAACATGGATTTAAGTCCGTTTACCCATATCAACCCCTGCGGTTATGCCGGTATGGAAATGACCCAAATTGCCGACTACGTCTCTCCGGCACCCAGTTTGGCAGAAGTTTCAGACAAACTGACCAAGCATTTACAAAAAGAGCTGGCATAAGGCCGTCTGAAAATATTCGACCCCAACACCATCTTTTAACAGCCTCTCTGAACCCACAAGCCCTTAGGCCATAAAGGCCGCAATCAGCTTTTCAGACGGCCTTTATAACGACAGAAAGAACACATCACCATGAGTGAAGAAGTAAAAAACGACCCTAAACGCGGCATCAAACTGAAAGGCGCAGACAAAACTGCACGCATTCCGATTAAAGTTGTTCCATTGGAACAAAAATTGAAAAAGCCCGAATGGATTCGCGCCAAATTACCGGGCAAGAAATTCTTTGAAATCAAAAATATTCTTCGTGAACAAAAAATGCATACCGTGTGCGAAGAAGCATCTTGTCCAAATATCAGCGAATGCTTTACCAAGGGTACGGCCACATTTATGATCATGGGCGATATTTGTACCCGCCGCTGCCCGTTCTGCGATGTTGGCCATGGCCGCCCCAATATGTTGGATCCTGACGAGCCTAAACACTTGGCCGAATCCGTCAAATCCATGAACCTGCGCTATGTCGTGATCACTTCCGTCGACCGTGACGACCTGCGAGATGGCGGCGCCCAACACTTTGCCGACTGCATCAAAGCCATCCGCGAAACCAGCCCGAATACCAAAATCGAAATCCTTGTTCCCGATTTCCGTGGCCGTCTGGACATCGCACTGGAAATCTTGGCAGAAACACCGCCCGACGTGATGAACCACAACTTGGAAACCCATCCAAGCCTGTATAAAAAAGCCCGTCCGGGTGCCAACTACCAACACTCCCTCGAGCTTCTGCGCCGCTACAAAGAAATGATGCCCCATATCCCGACCAAATCCGGTATCATGGTCGGCTTGGGCGAAACAGACGAGGACGTGCGCGAAATCATGCGCGATATGCGTGCCAACAATATCGAGATGATTACCATCGGCCAATATCTGCAACCTTCAGACGGCCAC
>CAUSHT010000099.1:0-5575 GCA_963531275.1 uncultured Neisseria sp. | reverse complement strand
ATCGGTCGTCTGGCATTGCGTCAAATTGAAAAAGCCCAAGGTATCGAAGTCGTTGCTGTTAACGACTTGACTCCTGCCGACATGTTGTTGCACCTCTTCAAATACGACAGTACCCAAGGCCGCTTTGAAGGCTCTGCCGAATTGAAAGACGACGCTATTGTTGTTAACGGCAAAGAAATCAAAGTATTTGCCAATCCTAATCCTGAAGAATTGCCTTGGGGCGAGCTGGGTGTGGACGTCGTCCTCGAATGTACCGGTTTCTTTACCAATAAAACCAAAGCGGAAGCCCATATCCGTGCCGGTGCGCGCAAAGTTGTAATTTCGGCTCCCGGCGGCAATGATGTGAAAACTGTTGTATACGGCGTAAACCAAGATATTTTGGACGGCAGCGAAACCGTCATCTCCGCCGCTTCTTGTACGACTAACTGCCTGGCTCCTATGGCTGCGGTATTGCAAAAAGAATTCGGTATTGTCGAAGGCTTGATGACCACCATCCACGCCTATACCGGCGACCAAAACACTCTTGACGCGCCACACCGCAAAGGCGACTTCCGCCGCGCCCGTGCTGCTGCCTTGAATATCGTACCGAACAGCACCGGTGCCGCTAAAGCCATCGGCTTGGTTATCCCTGAATTGAACGGCAAACTTGATGGTTCTGCCCAACGCGTTCCCGTTGCTACCGGCTCTTTGACCGAACTGGTTTCTGTTCTCGAGCGTCCTGTGACCAAAGAAGAAATCAATGCTGCGATGAAAGCTGCCGCCAGCGAGTCTTACGGCTACACTGAAGATCAAATCGTATCTTCCGACGTCATCGGTATTGAATACGGCTCACTCTTCGATGCCACTCAAACCCGCGTGATGACCGTAGGCGACAAGCAATTGGTGAAAACCGTTGCTTGGTACGACAATGAAATGTCTTACACTTGCCAATTGGTTCGTACTTTGGAATTCTTTGCCAGCAAAATCTAAAGGATAACAGGCTGAATCAATCAGTCTGTGGATAACTCAAAGGCCGTCTGAACATTTCAGACGGCCTTTTGTTTGTAGAAAGATTCAATTTGTAATCAGATTTTAGATAGCTTAATCACTGTGGCACATTTGTTTTCTATCTTAAACTGCACTTCATAATCCGCAATATTCATCACATAAACCCGTTCGGGAATATCTTGGTAGGCAGGACGGGGATCTTGGGCAATGCTTTGCTCAATAAGATGTTTTTCTTCTGTGGATAAATGTTCTGAAAGGGTATTTTCTGCCCAGACTACACTCAATTCTTCAGGTTTGCCGCTGACAAAGCCTGATGATGCGTCAGGTTTGGATTCGACAAACGGAATGTAGGGTTTGATATCCATTACCGGAGTACCGTCCAACAGGTCTGCACCGCTGCAATAGATGCGGACAGATTTGCCTGTTTCGATGCGCTCGAGTTTCAGTAGGGATAAACCGAGATGATTGGGGCGGTGCGGGCTGCGCGTGGCAAATACGCCCATTTTTTGTTTGCCTCCGAGCCGTGGCGGACGCACCATTTGTGCCCAACCTTCATCCAATACGCCGTGGAAAATAAAACTTATCCACACATAGTCGAAATCTTCCAAGCCCCGAACGCTGTCTGCGGTAAATTCAGGAGTGAGTTCAATACAAATTTCTGCCGCAGGAACCAAACCGGGTTGGCGGGCAATGCCGAATTTTTGCTTGTAGGGGGAATGAACGGTTGCAATAGGCGTAATCGAATAGGACATAATTTGTGGATAAATATTCTGTGCAAACTGTCATCATATCACAGATGTTTTCCCACATTTTGCAGTCGTAATTTGTTATAATACAAGGCATTTATTCCAAATGTCCAAACATGGGCAATAAATGCAAAATTTAAATTATTTAAAATAAAATCAATAGGTTATATTAATACATGATTGTTTCTATCGATGTAGATGCACAAAAAACGTTTACGCCTTTGTGCCCGAAAGAATTGCCCGTTGCCGAAGGTCATCTGATTGCGGATGAACTCAATGCCCAAGCTGCATTGGCGGATTTGCGCGTGATGACGAAAGATGCACATCATGCTGCGGCAAAATGGCTTGTGGATAATCCTGTTGATATGTTGAAGCCGACAGGTTTGCCTGATGCGGATTTGACTTGGGTGGCGCATGCGATGGTTGGAACATATGGCTATGAATTGTTGGATGGCCTGCCTTCAGCCAAAGAATACGATTATTGCGTTTGGAAAGGCGTCGATCCTGAATTGCATCCTTACGGCGCATGTTTTCACGATATTGAAGAAAAGCTCAGTACAGGTTTGATCGAATGGTTGCGCTGTCAAAATGCAGATACAGTTATTGTCGGCGGTTTGGCAACGGATTATTGTGTGAAGACAACGGTTTTACAGTTGCTTAAAGGCGGGGCTTGGAAAGTTATCGTCAATCAGGCGGCTTGCCGAGGTATTGCTCTGGAAACGGTTGAATCTGCATGGCAGGAAATGCATTCTGCCGGGGCAGTTATTTTAGAAAACGCCAAAGAAATAAAAAAATATATTAATAATCAATAAAATATATTTTAAATCCTATTGTTTCACGTGAAACATCTTTCAAAATATGAAGATTTTACTTGTCCGCTTGTCCAGTATGGGCGATTTAATTCATACGTTGCCTGCAGTTGAAGATTTGGCGCGACAATGTCCTGAGGTAGAACTGCATTGGTTGTGTGAGGCCGGATTTGCAGATATTGCGCGCTTGCATCCTTTTGTTAAAAAAGTTCATGTAATGAAATGGCGGCAATGGCGCAAGCACCTTTTTCAGGCTGAAACGTGGCGTGAAATAGGCCGTCTGAAAACGGATTTACAGGCTGAATCTTTTGATTTTGTTCTAGATAGCCAAGGACTGATTAAAAGCGCATGCTTTGCCAAAATGGCGAAATCCCCTATTTACGGTTTGGATAAACACAGCGCGCGTGAAAGTTTGGCGGCCCTTGCGTACAGTAAAACGTTTGCCGTGCCGAAAGGTAAAAATGCGGTTTGGCGAAACCGTGAATTATTCGCCCAAGTTTTTGGTTATACAATGCCTGAAACGCAGGTATTTGGTTTATCGGTTCCTGAATCAGGCCGTCTGAAAAATGTGCAATCTCCTTATTATGTTGCTTTGCATGCAACCAGTCGCGACAGTAAATTATGGCCTGTAGAACACTGGCGTGCATTATTGAAGAAGTTGAATGAAAAACAACAATGCAATGTATATCTGCCATGGGGAAATGAAACCGAAAAAATGCGTGCCGAACAGATTGCAAGCGATTTACCGTTTGCTTCAGTTTGCGACAAAATGAATTTATTACAGGCTGCATTTTTATTGAAAAACGCAGTAGGTATTATTGGTGTAGATACCGGACTACTGCATCTTGCCAATGCATTGGAAAAGCCTGTCGTTGGAATTTATACAGATACAGATCCGGCCAAGACCGGCGTTCAAGTTTCGGCTTATGCGAAAAATTTAGGCGGTATTGCTCAAATTCCCAATGTTGACGAGGTTTACCAAACCTTAATGGATTGTGTTGCAGCATACGGTAAATAATTGCTGGGGAGTTGGATTTATTTTCTGAGTAAATGCTTTAGAAATGATATAATTCCGCTCTATTTGCCAAGATTTATATAAATTTGGTTTTGTCATGTTGGTGAAAACCGAATTGGATTTTATATAAAGAATGTATCAAAATCAGTATGCTTGATTTGATGGACATTCTTTTTAGGAGAATTGAATGAAAGCACTGGTCGCAGTAAAGCGCGTAGTGGACTACAACGTCAAAGTTCGTGTGAAAGCCGATGGTTCTGATGTGGATATCGGTAATGTCAAAATGTCGATGAATCCGTTTGATGAAATCGCGGTAGAAGAAGCTGTCCGTTTGAAAGAAGCCGGAAAAGTAAGCGAGATTGTTGCCGTCTCTCTTGGCGAGAAAAAATGCGAAGAGACGTTGCGTACTGCTTTGGCGATGGGTGCCGACCGTGCGGTTCATGTTGAGACTGATGTGAAGTTGGAGCCTTTGGCCGTTGCGAAATTGCTGAAAGCTGTTGCGGATAAAGAAAATCCGCAAATTTTATTGCTGGGCAAACAGGCAATTGACGATGACGCCAACCAAGTTGCCCAAATGCTGGCTGCGTTGTTGAATGCGGCTCAAGGTACTTTTGCATCAAAAGTGCAAATTGAAGGCGAAGAAGCATTGGTAACCCGCGAAATTGACGGCGGCGAAGAGACTGTTGCATTGAAGCTGCCTGCGGTGATCAGTGCGGATTTGCGTTTGAACGAACCACGCTTTGTCAAACTTCCTAATATCATGGCGGCAAAGAAAAAACCTTTGGAAAAATTAAGTCCTGCCGATTTGGCTGTGGATATTTCTCCGCGTTTGAATACCGTGAAATTTGCCGAACCTAAAGCACGTCAAGCCGGTGTGAAAGTGGCTGATGTTGCCGAGTTGGTTGAAAAGCTGAAAAACGAAGCCAAAGTGATCTAAGGAGTATGAAATGAGCGTATTGATTATTGCGGAACATAATAACCAACATTTGAATCCTGCCACTTTGCATGCGGTAACGGCTGCCGCCAAATTAGGTAATGTAGATTTATTGGTCGCCGGCAGCAATGCTGCTGCGGTGGTTGAAGAGGCAAAACAGGTTGCAGGCGTGGCGAAAGTTTTGGTAGCCGATGCGCCCTATTACGCTGAAGGTTTGGCAGAAGAATTGGCGCCTTTGGTTGTTAAACTGGCTGCGGATTACCGCTATGTGGCTGCGACTGCAACTGCGTTTGGCAAAAATCTTCTGCCCCGAGTAGCAGCCCTATTGGATGTACCACAAGTTTCCGATTTAACCGAAGTTGTGGATAACTCGACATTTGTCCGTCCGATTTATGCCGGTAACGCGTTTGAAACTGTTCAATCCGATTCTGAAAAACTGGTGCTGACTTTCCGTGCGACAGCATTTGATGCTGCCGGACAAGGCGGTAATGCAGAAGTGGTTAATGTTGAGGCAACACCTTCTCAAAACCTGAGCCGTTTCGTAAACCGTCAACTTTCCCAATCTGACCGCCCTGAATTGACTCAGGCAAAAGTGATTGTTTCCGGTGGCCGTGCATTGGGCAGTGCTGAAAAATTCAATGAAGTGTTGACTCCTTTGGCTGATGTTTTGGGTGCGGCGATTGGTGCATCCCGTGCGGCAGTGGATGCCGAGTATGCGCCAAATGATGCCCAAGTGGGGCAAACCGGTAAAGTGGTGGCGCCGCAACTGTACTTCGCTATCGGTATTTCCGGTGCTATCCAACACGTTGCCGGTATGCAAGACAGTAAAGTAATTGTTGCCATCAACAAAGATGCTGACGCGCCTATTTTCAATGTGGCAGATTACGGCTTGGTTGGTGATTTGTTTGAAGTTGTGCCTCAACTGACTGAAGCACTGAAAAACTAATGTTTCACGTGAAACGTTCAGACGGCCTTTTATAACAAAGGCCGTCTGAAAATATTTTGGCATGATTACGACCTATAAAACCATTACCACACCGACACAGGCTGAATTTAAAGATAAAGGCAGCCGCTTCATCGCATA
>CAUSHT010000098.1:0-5758 GCA_963531275.1 uncultured Neisseria sp. | reverse complement strand
TTCTGATGGATTTCGCCGCGAGTGCCCGTAGTACCGCCGTTTTCATCCATGTATTCCGGAATCAGATGACGGCGGTTGGAAGTGGCATAAACCAAAACATTGGTGCAACGTTGCGACAATCCACCGTCTAAAGCCGTTTTCAAGGCTTTATAGGTTTCATCGCCGGTTTCAAACGACAAATCATCGCAGAAGACGATAAATTTCTCAGGACGGCCGGATAACAGCGTCAACAAAGCCGGCAAGCTGACCAAATCGCTTTTATCCACTTCAATCAGTCGCAGGCCGCGCTCGGCATATTCGTGCAACAACGCTTTAACCAAGGAAGATTTGCCCGTACCGCGAGAACCGCTCATCAAAACATTATTGGCCGGACGGCCTGCCAAAAATTGCTCGGTATTGCGTTTCAGCCTGTCGGTTTGCGAACCGACTGCCGCCAATCGGCTCAAAGGAAACGTATGCGGACGCGGCAGGCTTTCCAAAATGCCTTTTTTGCCCACACTGTGCCAACGGTAGGCAAGTGCCTGCCAGTCGGTTTTTCCCGGCTCGTCAGGCAGGATTAAATCCAAACGGTTTAAAACGGAATAGGCTTTTTTTAAAAATTCGGATAATTTCATTTTTACTTTCTTCTTTCAGACGGCCTTTTGCGCCAACACACGCATCACGGTATCGACAACGGCTTGGATTTGCGGATCGATTTCAATATTGATGAGGTCGCCTTCTTTGCGGCTGCCAAACAGGGTGCGCTCCAAAGTCTCAGGAATCAGGTGTACGCAAAATTCGCTGTCGCCGACTTCGCCTATGGTCAGGCTGCAACCGTCCAAACCGACAAAGCCTTTGGTCAGGATATAGGGCTTGAGGTTTTCCGGCAGCTCAAACCAAACGGTGCGGTTGAACTCGCTGGATTCGATACGGGAAATTCGGGTAACCGCCATCACATGGCCGCTCATCACATGGCCGCCGATTTCATCACCAAACCGCGCCGCGCGTTCCAAATTGACATTGTCGCTGACTTTCAAGCTGCCGAGATTGGTTTTGCGTAAGGTTTCGTCCATCAAATCAAAGCTGACTTTGTTGCCGTCGATTCGGGTAATGGTCAGGCAGCAGCCGTTGTTGGCGACAGAGGCGCCGGTTTGCAGATTGTCGGCGATTTCGGGGGGCAGCTCGACAGTGTGGGTACGAAAGTCGGGCGAAGGTTGGACTATGTCTGTAATTTTGCCCATGCCTTGTACGATGCCTGTAAACATGATGTCTTCTTTCCGATGGTACGATAAGGCGGATATTGTAGCATTTTCCAGGCACAAAGGCCGTCTGAAAGCGGTGATGGCGATGGTTTGGGGTATAATCGGATTTTTATTTCCGCCGCCCGATCATGCTCAGCTACCGCCACGCCTTCCATGCCGGCAACCATGCCGATATGCTCAAGCACTTTATCCTCTTCCTCGTCCTCGAATATTTCAATCGCAAAGACAAGTCCTATTGGTATATCGATACGCACAGCGGTGCCGGTTTATATGATTTGAGCGGCGATGAAGCGCAAAAAGTCGGCGAATACAAACAAGGCATTACGCTCTTGGAACAAGCTGACAAGCTTCCTGCCGAATTGGCCGAATTTATAGGCCGTCTGAAACAAATCCTGCCGCAAGACAACCTTTACTGCGGCTCGCCTTGGCTGGCACAGGCGCTCACGCGCGACAGCGACAAAATGCGCCTCTTTGAGCTGCACCCTGCCGATTTTGTCCATTTGCAAAACAATATGCGCGAAGTCCGTCCTGCACGTAAAGTACAGGTCAGCCAAGCGGACGGTTATCAAGGCCTGATTTCACTCTTACCTCCTCCGCCCCGCCGCGCCGCCGTCTTGATTGATCCGCCCTACGAAGAAAAACAAGACTACCGCCGCGTCATCCAAGTCTTGAAAGATGCTTTAAAACGCTTTGAAACCGGCTGCTACATGGTTTGGTATCCTTGCTTGAGCCGCGAAGAAAGCCGCAAACTGCCGGACGAACTCAAAAAAATCGCTCCCGACAATTATCTGCACGCCGAGCTTCATGTCCATACACCGCGCAGCGACGGCTTCGGTATGCACGGCAGCGGCATGTTCGTCATCAACCCGCCCTATATGCTTGCCGAACAGTTACAAAACAATCTGCCCGAGCTTTCCAAAATTTTGGCGCAAGATGCCGGCGCGCATTATGTATTGAAAAGCAAAACGAAATAAACGCTGCAGTCTGAACGCATACCAAGTGCTTCGATTTTGTCGCCATACCCGTTCAGACGGCCTTAACCCTTTATACTTAAGCCTTTTTCCACTACAATTCACAACATAACAATTAACGGCCGTCCACTCATGAATATACGCACACCCCTAGCCTGCACGCTCCTGCTTTGCGCGTGCAGCGAATCAGTAAAAAACGAATTTAAAGAAGAATTTACCCAAAGTTTCCGCACCGAATTTGTCCGCTCGGCAACCGAAGCCTGCGTAGAAAAAGCCTCCGGAAAAAGCCCGTTTGATTCCGCAACCACTGAAAAAATCTGCCGCTGTATCGGTGAAAAAACAGTTGATAAAATCAGCCCCGAAGAAGCAACCTCGCTTTTGGGCGGCAGCAGCACCATGAGCGACGAGCTGAAAAAACGCATCAAAGACACCAGCATCGCCTGCACTAAAGAAGTTTTAGGCATGGCCGAGAGCAAAACCAAATGAACACGCCGTTTTCAGACGGCCTGAAATTGAAAAATATTCGATTCAAACTTAGGAAAAGAGTGAAACCATGAAGACATTGAACCAATTCTTAGCCCAACACCTGCCCGAACACAAACTGCCGCAAGAGCTGGCCAGCGTACTGGAATCCGTAGCCGCCGCCTGTTTGGACATCAACGCCAAAGTCCGCCTCGGCGCGCTTTCCGGCGTTTTGGGCATGGCAGGTACCGGCAACATCCAAGGCGAAGACCAAAAGAAACTTGACGTCATCGCCAACAACATCATGATTGATGTTTTAAAAGCCAATGCCAACATCGCAGGCCTTGCCAGCGAAGAAGAAGACACCTATGTCGCCACACACGAAAACGGCGGCTATTTGGTATTGTTTGATCCGCTGGACGGCTCTTCCAATATCGACGTCAACATCTCCGTCGGCACCATCTTCTCCATTTTGGCGAAACCTGAAGGCGCATTGACTACCGAGTCTTTCCTGCAAAAAGGCCGCGACCAAGTGGCCGCAGGTTATGTTTTATACGGTCCGCAAACCCAACTGGTGCTGACTGTCGGTCACGGCGTATTCGTCTTCACTCTGGACGATGCCAACCAATTCCTGCTAACCAAAGAAAATCCGTGCGTTCCCGAATCCACTAAAGAATTCGCCATCAATATGTCCAACCAAAGACATTGGTTCGCCCCTGTTCAACAATACATTGACGAATTGCTGGCAGGCGAAACCGGCGTACGCGGCAAAAACTACAATATGCGCTGGGTAGCCAGCATGGTTGCCGAAATCCACCGCATCCTGATGCGCGGCGGCGTATTCATGTATCCGCAAGACAAACGCGACCCATCCAAACCGGGCAAACTGCGCCTGATGTACGAAGCCAACCCGATGAGCCTGATTATGGAACAAGCCGGCGGCGCATCAAATAACGCCATCGAAGCCATGCTCGACATCCAACCTACCGGCCTGCACCAACGTGTTGCCGTATTCATGGGCAGCCGCGAAGAAGTCGAATACGTTTACAATCTGCATCAAAAATAATCAGATGTATTGATTTCAAACCAAAGGCCGTCTGAAATATGATTTTCAGACGGCCTTTCGTTAAAAAATAAAAGAAACAAAAATCAAAAAGGCAGACTCAAATCTGCCCTTTGCTGCTTCCCATCTAATCTTTATTGGATTACGGCCGAACGAGCCAGCTCTTCCGCCGCTTTTTGCACTATATCCGGTGTCAGTTTGTTCAAACAATCCGTATGCCCCAACGGACATTCGCGTTTGAAACAAGGCGAGCAATCCAAATTCAAGCTGACGATTTTTGCCTTTTGGCTTAGAGGCGGCGTATGGTCAGGGCTGGATGAGCCGTAAACCGCAACCAATTTCCGATCAAGCGCGGCCGCAAGGTGCATCAGACCGCTGTCGTTGCACACGACCGTATCGGCGCAAGACAACAAATCAATCGCCTCCGAAAGATTGGTTTTGCCGCAAAGATTGGTACACAGGCCGTCTGAAAGCCGGTTGATTTCATCTGCAATATCAAAATCTTTTTGCGAACCAAACAGCCAAACCTGCCAACCCTCAGCCAAATATCGGCGGCCAAGTTCGGCAAAATGACGCGCAGGCCAACGCTTGGCCGGGCCATATTCCGCACCGGGACAAAATGCCAAAATCGGTTTATCCGTCGTCAAACCATGTTTTGCCAAAGCGGCTTGACGGCTTTCGGGATCAATCTTAAAACACGGATTATCGGAATGCCCGTTAAAATCCGCTTGGGTCGGATACGCCAACGCAGTATAGCGGTCAACCATCAGAGGCAACGCAACCTTATCCAACTTACGGATGTCGTTCAACAAAAAATAGCGCGACTCGCCGACGTAGCCCGTACGCTGCTTAATGCCCGTAGCCAAGGCAATAATGGCGGATTTGAGCGAACCGGGCAAAACAATCACTTGATCATAGCCTTCTTTTACCAATTCACGCCCGATACGCCAGCGTTTTTTCAGTTCCAATGCACCATGTCCAAACGGATTTTCCATCACACGGTTGATTTCAGGTATACGCTCAAATACGGCCATCGACCATTTAGGTGCAAAAGCATCAATGGTGCAGCCGGGATGCAGCTCATGCAAACGGCGATAAAGCGGTTGGGTCATGACGCAGTCGCCAATCCAGCTTGGGGTAATAATCAGGATTTTTTTGGACATAATGGAATGTGTTTTTAATTTTGGCTTATTGTAATACGATTTTTGAAAGGCCGTCTGAAACTTGGTTTAATCGCCCTGAGCAGAACGTACTAGTTGATACATGTTATTTCAACAGATGCACTCTGGTTTGAGCGCATGAAGCGTTTGTCTTCCCAATTTATCTGGTAAATTCTACAAATACCCAACCTGAGACAACAGACCGAACGGCGGCAAGCAATATTTGATTCATTTTTAAAACCTTATAAAAACAGAAAGGCCGTCTGAAATATTTTCAGACGACCTTTTTATAGTGGTTTAACGATGGTAGTTAGGCGCTTCTTTGGTGATTTGTACGTCGTGAACGTGGGATTCGCTCATACCGGCAGAAGTGATTTCCACAAATTCTGCTTTCTCGTGCATTTCAGCAATATTGGCGCAACCCAAATAACCCATGCTGGAGCGCAGACCGCCGGTCAGCTGGTGGATGATGTTCACAATCGGGCCTTTGTAAGGAACGCGGCCTTCGATGCCTTCAGGAACATATTTGTCTGTGCTGTCGGTTTTGTCTTGGAAGTAGCGGTCGGCAGAACCTTGGCTCATCGCACCCAACGAACCCATGCCGCGGTAAGACTTGTAAGAGCGGCCTTGGTAGAGTTCGATTTCGCCCGGTGCTTCTTCCGTACCGGCAAACATACCGCCGAGCATGACGCTGTATGCACCTGCTGCCAGAGCTTTGGCAATATCGCCGGAGAAGCGGATACCGCCGTCGGCAATCAGGGGAACGCCTGTACCTTTCAGGGCTTCGGAAACATTGTGAATCGCAGTCAGCTGAGGCACGCCCACGCCGGCCACGATACGGGTCGTACAAATCGAGCCCGG
>CAUSHT010000097.1:0-5802 GCA_963531275.1 uncultured Neisseria sp. | reverse complement strand
ACCAGCTTGCGCCACCATGCGATGGCATAGACTTGGGTATTTTGGTTGTTTTTTTCCAGATGGTCGATGTAGGTGGTCAATTCGCCGACAGACATTTGATCGGGCTTGACGAGCAATACATCCATCAGGTTGCGTTTGACGGAAATCGGCCAGTTTTCTTCAGCGGTAGTAGAAACCTCGACTTTATCTTCGCCCAATATGCTGCGGCGGATATTTTTCAGCTGCCAGCTACCGTCTGGATTCAAAACGGCTGATTCGGCTTCCGCTGCTTGGGTCAGTTCGTTTTTATCGTTGCGCTGCCAAATTTTGATGCCTAAAAGCGTATGGTCGGGCAACATTTCGCGCACGTTGATAATGCTGTTTTTTTCTTTCAGCCAAAGGCCGGTATTGCCGGTACTGATTTTGCCGTTGATGGCGGCGGCTTTGATGTTTTCGGCTTTTTGGCTCAACGTGGGGGCAACCCATTCGCCAAGAGCGACGGTGGCAATGGCGAAAATCAGTCCGAACTGCGACAGAATCAACAGCAGCTTTTTGGTGCTCATGCCGCTGGCTTTGATAACGGTCAGCTCGCTGCCGGAAGCCAGTTGGCTGAGGGAAATCAGGCCGCCGATCAAAACGGCAAGCGGCATCAGTTCATATGCGCGCGCAGGCATCTGCATTAAAACATACTGCCCCAATTTTGCGCCGTTATAGCTGCCTTTTCCAAGATCGCCGACTTCATTGATGATTTCAAAAAAGCTGTATAAAGCGAGGAAGGCAAGGAGGGCGTAAACCGCCATAACCGCCATTTGACGGATGATGTAACGTGAAATCAGGTTCATTTTCCGCCTTTCAATGTCAGACTTTTGGCAACCGCCTGCCAGAAGGGTTGGCTGGGCATACTGCGCACGCGCAGCAGGACGACGGCAATCACAAACATGATGATATGCATAGGCAGCAATCCGAGCCAGAAATGGATTTTGCCGTCTTCCACGGCATTGCGCAGGAAGGTCAGCCCGTTTTGGTAAACCAAAAACAAACCGATGGCAATCAGGATATTGTAGGTATGGCCGCTGCGCGGATTGAAATAGGAAAGCGGCACGGCAAGCAGGCACAGCAACAAAACGCTGACGGTCAAGGAAATACGCCACATCAATTCCGCCTGGTGTTGGGGATTGCTGCTACCAATCAGTTGGGCGGTCGGAATGGTACGGCGGTGTGATACAGGGTCGATGAGTTTGGGCGTGGTGCTGATAATCAGGCTGAGGTGTTGGAAAGAAACGCGGTTGTAATCGGCTTTGCCGGGCGTACCGCTGTAACGGTAGCCGTCGCGTAATTCAAGCGTGCGTTTGTTGTCGGTCAGCGAAAAATTGCCCTCTTTGGCAAAAACGATGTTGTCGTTGCCGTTTTTGTCCTGCTCGCGCAGGAACAGGTTTTTCATGATACCTGATTCGGTATCGAAGGTTTCGACAAAATAAACCCTGCCGTTGCGCTTACCCAAGTTATTGAACTCGCCGGCTTCCACCAAAGACAATTCCTGCTTCTGCTTCAAAATTTCGGCATATTCGCGGCTGCGCAATTCTGCCCACGGCATCACCCAAAGCTGCATGACGGCAATCAAAATGGCAAACGGCACGGCAAACTGCATGACCGGGCGTATCCATTGTTTCAATGCCAATCCGCAGGAGAGCCAGACCGACATCTCGCTGTCGCGCCAGTAGCGGGTCAATACAGTCAACGTACTGATAAATGCGGTCAACACCAGCAAAAGCGGGGTCATGCCGATTACCCAGAAGCCGACCAAGGCCAACACGGCATCGATGGCGACACGCCCGTCGGCTGCACGGCCAAGCAGGTTGATGGCCTGCGTGGACACCAATACCGCCAAGAGGACGACAAAGATACCGACGGCGGTAAAGGAAAGTTCTTTAATAAAGTTTCTTTGGTAAATCATAAGATTGAGCGTGGTATACGGTTTATGGGAAACCTATATTTATTAATAAGGCTTCAGACGGCATGACACAAATGGAGTACAATGATTTTCATCTGTTCGGACGGTTGGTCAACATGCCGTCTGAACAACCGACAACCGTTCCAATCAGGAGAATAAACGTGAAATTTAGCACAAAAGCCGAAACTTTGCAGGCTCAACAGGCAGGTGCGCAATTATTTGTCTGCGCCGAAGCATCGCAACTGAGCAACCCGACTGCTCTCGCCCTCTTCGCCTCCCTTGAAGAAGGTCAAAATTTCGCCGACACCAAAATCCCAACGGACAACGGTTTGCAAGCCATTGCCGTCGCCCGCCTCACTAAAACCGACCGCGCCACATTGAACAAAGCCGCAGCCGAAGCCGCCAAATGGGCGCAAAATCAAGAAACGGTCAATGTGGACGTTCATGCTTTCGATGAAGCGCAAGCAGCAGCCGTTGCCGAAGCGTTTGCGATTGCGTTCGGCAATGCTGCCTACCGTTTCGACCGCTACAAAAAAGAAGCCAAACCGGCCAAATTTGCAGAAGCCGTGTTCCACAGCGCACACGAAGCCGCCGTCAAAGAAGCCCTGAGCGTTGCCGAAGCGCAAGTTTACGGACAAAACCTCTGCCGCGACCTGGGCAATGCCGCACCCAACGAATGCACACCTGAATTCCTCGCTCGTACCGCCAAAGCCGAAGCCGAAAAATTGGGCGCACACGCTAAAATCATTGAAAAAGACTACATCAAAGAAAACATGGGTTCATTCTGGTCTGTCGCCAAAGGCAGCGTTGAAGACCCATATTTGGTCGAACTGAGCTATTTCGGTGCAGCCGATAAAGAAGCCGCGCCTGTGGTATTGGTCGGCAAAGGCATTACCTTCGACACCGGCGGCATTTCCCTCAAACCCGGCCTGAACATGGACGAAATGAAGTTTGACATGTGCGGCGCGGCAACCGTCATCAGTACCTTCTGCGCCGCCGTCAAAATGCAACTGCCGATCAACCTGATTGCCATCGTCGCCACTTGCGAAAATATGCCTTCCGGCGCGGCCAACAAACCGGGCGACGTCGTAAAAAGCATGAAAGGCTTGACCATCGAAGTGTTGAACACCGATGCCGAAGGCCGTCTGATTTTGTGTGACGCGCTCACTTACGCCGAACAATTCAAACCTAAAGCCGTTATCGACGTCGCCACCCTGACCGGCGCGTGCATTATCGCCCTGGGTCATGACGTCAGCGGCGTGATGGGCAACAATCAAGATTTGGTCGACAGCCTGCTGACCGCTTCCCGCAACGTGGACGACAAAGCATGGCAACTGCCGCTCTTTGAGACCTACAAAGACCAACTCAAATCCAACTTTGCCGACATCCCCAACATCGGCACGCCGGGTGCAGGCACGATTACCGCCGCAACATTCCTGTCTTACTTCACCGAAGACTATCCATGGGCACACCTCGACATCGCAGGTACCGCATGGAAATCCGGCGGTGAAAAAGGCGCGACCGGCCGCCCTGTTCCTTTATTGTTGAACTATCTGCGCAATGTGAAATAAATCTTGGGGGGAAGCCTGCGGGGTTACACATTTCAACCCCGCAGGCCGTCTGAAAACGGAATCCGCATTATCTGACTCAACCTGACAAACGGAGAACCACCATGAAACCACTATTTGCCGCATTATCTGTCGCCCTTCTGCTCGGCACATCCATAAGCGCTCAAGCTGCCGAACAAACCACCCCCACCGACCGCAGCATCCAAGTGTACAAAAAAGCCGACTTAGCAGAATGGAACCGCGAAAACGCAGCCGGAGGCCAAGGCTCCTTGCTCGGCAGCTTTGCCTTCACACGCCATCAAACCGCCGACCAAGATGCATTCAAAGAAATCGGCTGGCTCACATTACCGCCGGGTGCTTCCATCGGCCAACACAAACATACCGGCAATGAAGACGTTTACATCATCGTATCCGGCAAAGGCCTGTTTACCGATAGCGAAGGCAAACAAACCGAAGTCGGCGCCGGCGACATTACCATCGCCCGCCCTGGTCAGTCCCACGCACTCAAAAACATCGGCAAAAAGCCGTTGGTATTCCTTGATCTGATTGCCGAGACCGCTGGCGCTAAAGCCGCCGAAACCAAGTAATACTTTCAATGAAAGCAAACAATCTGCCATGACTTTCTGCCTTACCCAAACCAGGCAGCAGAGAGATTGTTCCGTTTTCATTTAAACCTACATACAAGCTAAAGGCCGTCTGAAAATCACGCTTCGTTTTCAGACGGCCTTTTTTTCTCAAAAATCTTATCATATAAATGATGCAATGTTATATAATAACATCCTTTCGAAATATGATAAGAAACTAAAATGACACAAACCACACTCAAACCCATTGTTTTATCTATTCTTTTAATCAGCACCCCTATCCTCTCCCAAGCGCATGAAACCGAGCAGTCTGTTGACTTGGACGAGGTTACCGTCGTCGGTAAAAGCCGTCCGCGCGCCACGTCGGGGCTGCTGCACACTTCGACCGCCTCCGACAAAATCATCTCCGGCGATACCTTGCGCCAAAAAGCCGTCAACCTAGGCGATGCTTTAGACGGCGTACCGGGCATTCATGCCTCACAATACGGCGGCGGCGCGTCCGCTCCCGTTATTCGCGGTCAAACAGGCAGACGGATTAAAGTATTGAACCATCACGGCGAAACGGGCGACATGGCAGACTTCTCGCCCGACCATGCAATCATGGTGGACAGCGCCTTGTCGCAACAGGTCGAAATCCTGCGCGGGCCGGTTACGCTCTTATACAGCTCGGGCAATGTGGCCGGTTTGGTCGATGTTGCCGATGGAAAAATCCCCGAAAAAATGCCTGAAAACGGCGTATCGGGCGAAGCCGGATTGCGTTTGAGCAGCGGCAATTTGGAAAAACTGACATCCGCAGGCATCAATATCGGTTTGGGCAACAACTTCGTGCTGCATACCGAAGGCTTGTACCGCAAATCAGGCGATTACGCCGTACCGCGCTATCAAAAAGAAGAAGGCCGTCTGAAACGACTGCCCGACAGCCATGCCGATTCAAAAACAGGCAGCATCGGCCTGTCTTGGGTTGGCGATAAAGGTTTCCTCGGTGTGGCGTACAGTGACCGTCGCGACCGCTACGGCCTGCCTGCCCACAGCCATCTCTACGACGACTGCCACGCCGACATCATCTGGCAAAAGAGCTTGATCAACAAACGCTATTTGCAGCTTTATCCGCACTTGTTGACCGAAGAAGACATTGATTACGACAATCCGGGCTTGAGCTGCGGCTTTCACGACGACGATAATGCACACGCCCATGCCCACAACGGCAAACCTTGGATAAACCTGCGCAACAAACGCTACGAACTCCGCGCCGAATGGAAGCAGCCATTCCCCGGTTTTGAAGCCCTGCGCGTACACCTGAACCGCAATGACTACCACCACGACGAAAAAGCAGGCGATGCAGTAGAAAACTTCTTCAACAATAAAACACACAACGCCCGTATCGAGTTACGCCA
Source organism: uncultured Neisseria sp. (assembly GCA_963531275.1). Taxonomy (GTDB): domain Bacteria; phylum Pseudomonadota; class Gammaproteobacteria; order Burkholderiales; family Neisseriaceae; genus Neisseria. The sequence continues at coordinate 326 of CAUSHT010000097.1, read as the reverse complement.
CCAACCCATAGGCCGTCTGAAAGGCAGCTGGGGCGTGCAATATTTGGGACAAAAATCCAGCGCGCTTTCCGCCATTCCCGAAACCGTCCAACAACCGATGTTGATTGACAACAATGTGCGCCATTACAGCTTTTTCGGTGTAGAACAGGCAAACTGGGACAACTTCACGCTTGAAGGCGGCGTACGCGTGGAAAAACAAAAAGCCTCCATCCAGTACGACAAAGCATTGATTGATCGAGAAAACTACTACAACCAGCCCCTGCCCGACCTTGGCGCGCACCGCCAAACCGCCCGCTCGTTCGCACTTTCGGGCAACTGGTATTTCA
>CAUSHT010000096.1:0-5908 GCA_963531275.1 uncultured Neisseria sp. | reverse complement strand
CACCCGTTATCCGGGTGCTTTTTTGTTTTCAGACGGCCTTAGAAGTTATTTGTCTTCATTGACTTCGCGGTCGTTCAAAGGTTGTACGGGACGGTTGTTTTCGCCGCCGATAATGTCGCGCATGGCTTTAAACTGCGCCGCATCTGCCTGAACCGGAGTTTTTAAGACAACCCAAGTAACGTTTTCGCTGCAAGGCGGCGTTGTCAGCGAGCCTTTCAGTTGGAAGGACTTGCTATCTTTAGGCAGCAGGGCTTGGATATTCAAGTTTTTCAACGTTACGGATTCGCCTGCTTTCAGTTTTTTGGCAGTGAGTGCGGATAAGGCAGGATTGTTTTTGCCCGGTTTAAATATAGAGCCGATTACTGCCAAAGTACCGTCTTCGGCTTGATGGACGAAATGCGCTTCCATTGGGAAATGTTTGCCTTTGAAAGTATGTTCGCTCGGCGTATGGAAGTGGAATTGTTTAAAGGTATAGGTTTTACCGTTAATCACGATGGTTTGGGCCTTGCCTTGCGGCGTGGCTTGAAGGGTATGGCCGTTATTTTCTACTTTGTAGTCGGCGATGTTGTAACGGTATGCCAGTTGTTTGCCTTTTACTGTTTTTGTTGTGGAGAAGTCCACTGGAGATTGCTGTTTGCCTGTTTTGCAGACAGCAAAGTCTTCACTCAAATCGCCCCAGTGTGCAGCATCGTTTTCACCTGTGTAAGACCAATGTGCATGATGGGTTTCGGCGGATACCGTTGCAGTAGAGACAGCCATTAGCAAAGATAAAAAGAGATGTTTGTTCAACATAAGGGCTCCTATTTATTTATATTAGGTAAAAGGAAAAATTTATACCAAATAAATTATTGATATAAAAAAGCTTCTTTATAAGAAGAAAGTTAATAATAGTGGTAATTTGGGAATATTAGGTTGATATATGGCAAACATTTATCAAGCAATCATTTTTGATTAAATGATTACAATAATAGGATGATTGTCCTTTCCATGACTTTGAATGGGAGAGGCCGTCTGAAATTTTTTTCAGACGGCCTGTTTTATTTAAAAATGTTGTAAAAAGTCTAAACTCTAATGAATAAAAGTGTCTATCAAGATGAAAGTAGTTGTTTGTAGCGTTGGAAAACATTAATATTGCCAAACGTGTTTTCACGAGATTTTAACTTTGTTTTGGAGAGAATAATGAAAAAATCGATTATCGCTTTGGTTATTGCCGGTTTGCCGCTGGCTGCATCTGCAGAAGTGATTCTGTATGGTCAAATCAAAAGCAGCGTGACCGTCGGTCAAGTAAAAATCAAAGGTGATGCAGGTTCTGAAACCAGCTCTACCGCAACCAGCATCAATGACAATACTTCCCGTATCGGTTTCAAAGGCAGCGAGAACTTGGGCGGCGATTTGAAAGCCATTTGGCAGGTAGAACAAAAAACGGCCATTACCGGCGGTTCCCAAGGTTTTGCCACTCGTGATTCCTTCGTCGGTTTGCAAGGTAAATTCGGTAAGGTCCGTGCCGGTAAACTCAGCAATATGCTGAATGAAATGGATACCATCGATCCATGGATGTACAAAACCAATGCCGCAGGCTTGGGCATCTTTACCCGTACCGGCAACCGCAACGCCGCTGTACGCTACGACAGCCCGGATTTCGGCGGATTCAAATTCAACGTGTCTTACGCACCGCGCGACAACCGCAATCCTTCAGACAAATACACGCACACCAAAGCGGCCAAAGACCAATACACCGGCGGCGTGAGCTTCTCTAAAAACGGCTTTACTGCCAATGCGGCTTACGGCCACTACAACGGCGCGTACACCGACAATTCCGGCAAAGTCAAAGCGGCACAAATCGCCAAAGTTGAAACTTATTACGACAAAGACAATCTTTTTGTCGGTGGCGGCGTACACTATGCCAAAGGCCATGAGACAGCCAACGAATATTTAGGTTATTTCACCGATGATTTTAATAAGTACAAAGGCACTGTTATTACTACTGATTCAGGCAAATCAGAAGCCGTGAAAGTAGTTGATGCAGCGGTAACTGTCGGCTACAAATTGGGCAATGTCACCCCACGCATTACTTACGCACACGGCTGGCCTGCCAAGGGCGTGAACAGCGGCGAGAAATTGGTGGATAAATTCGACCAAGTTGTTGTCGGCGGCCAATACACCTTCAGTAAACGCACCGGCGTAGTTGCCCAACTGGCGTATCTGAAAGTCGGCAACAAAACCCGTCTGACTGCAGCCAACAAAGGCGGCGTTGAACAAAAAGCCGCTTCTGTGGGCCTATATCACAAATTCTAAGCCGTCTTGAAAGACAAGGCCGTCTGAAAAATTTCAGACGGCCTTTTTGTTGATTAAAGCGGTTTATTTGTCGTGGTTGGTCAGCGTTGTACCGTGACGGCCGCCGCGTTCTTTCAAACGTTGTACCAAGCCTTCGACCGTTGTCGGCATGCCGTCGATACAGAATGCCTGATACAGGGCGGTGTGCAGGGCATCGTTGCGGCTGAACGCATTGCCGATCAGCTTCCAATCGCCTTTGCGCGGCTCGATCCAGCGGTGGTTTACTGTGTCGCCGTAAGCGAATACTTTGTAAGACGAACGCTTGTCTTTGCTGTAAGTAAAGGACGTGCGGGCGCAATAGATGCCTTCGACGGAGAGGTTGTCGTAGCCTTTGTCGGAGCGCACGTTTAAGACGTAGCGGATGCTGTTGTCCGGCGCAGGCATGATTTGCAGGCTGCTGAGCAGGATTTTGGGCTGCTTGCCGTAGGTTTCGTTGACATAGAGGTCGAACCAATCGCCCGATTGGGTATCGGGCAGGGGCGGCAACTCGGCTTTATGTTCTTTAAATTCGCGTGCGGCAACTTCTTCAGGGCTTTCCTGATAACGCGTGTTGGTCAGCGTATCCTTTTGGCTGAAACCCAAAGCAAATGCTTGAGTCGCGGCAAGGCTGAGAGCGAGAAGGGCAAAACGGCGCATAGACAGCTCCAAAGTGAAAAACGGCTTTATTTTATGGGCTTGCAGGATGGGGTGCAAGTAAGTGCGGTATAATTGACGTTAATTCTGATTAATATGACGAGTTTTCATCATGAATACACAAACTCTGGATGTCATCGGTTTGAAATGCCCGCTGCCGATTTTGCGTGCCAAAAAAGCTTTAGCGCAAATGCAGGAAGGCGAAGTGCTGACCGTATTGGCCACCGATGGCGGCGCGCCCGGCGATTTTGAAGCGTTTTGCCGTCAGACCGGACATGTTTTGCTGGAATCGAGCGAGGCCGACGGCGTGTTCAAGCTGGTGTTGAAGCACAAATAAAGGCCGTCTGAAATGTCTAAAGCCGTCGCGTTGTCTGCCGCTGTATTGGCTGTCTGCCTGAGTGCATGCGGCAATGAAGGCGTTTCGCCGCAGAACGCTGCCGATTATGCCCAAAATGTAACCGACTTGTTCCGCCAAAGTTGCGTGGCCGCAGACGGCGATGCCGCACTTGTCGGCGAGTTTGCCAATGCCAACAAACTGGTTTTATTGTCGAAAAAAGATATTGCCGATTTGCCTGCCGGAATGATGGATTTGGAGGCATTAAGCATTTGGAAGAAAACGGAAAACGGCGCAGATTATTATTTGAGCCTGACTGAAGACAGTTGCAGCGTGCGCACGGCTAAAGCCGACAACCATCTGATTTTCAAAAAATTTTTGGCTTTGGCAGAAAATCCACCACAAGGTTTGAACGCTGAGTTGCGTGCCGATAATTTGGTGGAAACCCCGTTGCCTATGCGTCAGATTTCCTACGCATGGCGCGCGTCCGGCAGTCCGAAAGAAACCTTGCTGACTGTTAAAACAACGTCGTCCGAGCATTTTCCGGTACAGGCTGTTTTTTATTTGACCCATCATTCTTATGACAATAAGGCTCCCGTTTTGCCTTAGGCCGGTTAACGATTGAAACATCAAATTAATAGAAACCGTTACCGCCGAATAAAGGCCGTCTGAAACATTATCAAACCAAACCACTCGAAAGTAAGCTATGCAAACCCTGACCATCATCCGCCCCGACGATATGCACTTACACCTGCGCGACGGCGACGCGCTCAAAGCCGTTGCCCCATACACCGCCCGACAAATGGGCCGCGCGGTTATCATGCCCAACCTGAAGCCGCCCGTCGTCAGCGTTGCCGATGCCCAAGCATACAAAGCGCGCATTATGGCCGCCCTGCCCGAAGGCAGCACCTTCCAGCCGTTGATGACGCTTTATTTGACCGACAATGCCACTCCCGAACTCGTGCGTGAAGCCAAGGCTGCCGGTATCGTGGCTTTCAAACTTTATCCTGCAGGCGCGACCACCAATTCCGATTCCGGCGTGACCGACTTGTTCAAACTGATTCCCGTGTTGGAAGAAATGGCGAAACAGGGCATTTTGTTCTTGGTTCACGGCGAAGTGACCGATCCTGAAATTGATATTTTCGACCGCGAGGCCGCCTTTATCGAGCGCGTGATGAAGCCGGTTTTGGCGCAAGTGCCGAACCTTAAAGTTGTGTTTGAACACATCACCACTGCCGAGGCAGCCCGACTGGTATTGGAAGCCGGCGATAATGTGGCCGCGTCCGTGACGCCGCAACACTTGTTGCTCAACCGCAACGACCTTTTGGTCGGCGGCGTGCGCCCTCATCATTTCTGCTTGCCGGTTCTCAAACGCGAAACCCACCGTCAGGCTTTGGTTGCCGCTGTTACCGGCGATAAGGCGCACAAATTCTTCCTCGGCACGGATTCTGCACCACATGCCAAAACTGCCAAAGAAAATGCTTGCGGTTGCGCCGGTATGTTCAGCGCAATGACCGCCATCGAGCTTTATGCCGAAGTGTTTGAGAAAGCAGGCGCGTTGGACAAACTGGAAGCCTTTGCTTCTAAAAACGGCCCGCGTTTCTACGGTCTGCCTGAAAATTCCGATGCCATCACATTGGTCAGACAAACGCAAACCGTTCCTGTCAGCGTACCTTACGGCGATGGTGAGCTTGTGCCGATGAGGGCCGGCGGCGAGATTGAATGGACGGTGCAATATTAAATTTGCCGTTAATGAGGCATAAAAAGAAACAACCTGCTTGAAAGGGCAGGTTGTTTTTTATTGTCGTTCAGACGGCCTGTCATGGGGAGGAGAGGCATACAAGGCCGTCTGAAAACCGGATTAGAGTGTGTGTTTATTCGGTCAACATGGGTTTCAGCGCTTCCCAAGCCTGCGGCAGTTGGGTAAAGCCGTCCGAAGCCATTAAATGGCCGCCTTCGGGGATATGGGTAACAGGGCTTTTGAGTTTGGCCGCCATGTCCAAAGTCAGTTCGGGCGGAACATGGGTATCGTTGTCGGAAACCAGGCAGTGTTTGGGCATGTCGATTTTGCGCAGGATGTCGAAATTTGGGGACGCTGCTTTAATGTAGGCATCAAGCGCGGGCAGGGGCGGCAGTGTATCGGCAAAACCGGCGGCAAGCAACAGGCCGCCGATTTTTTGCGGCTGTTGGCGGCTGAGGAAGTGAAGGAGGGTAATGCAGCCGAGGCTGTGGCCAACTAGAAAGGTATGGGCATCGGGCTTGCCGATGTGCTGGTCAAGGGTAAATTGCCACGCGGTCGTGCTTGGTTTGTCGGGATTGGGCATGGCGAGTGAGATTGCTTGAGCGCCGGTGCTTTTGATTTGGGTGCAAAGCCAGTCAAACCAGTTGCCGTGCGGATTGCCTTCAAAGCCATGTACGATATAAACGCGTCGATTCATGTTTCTCCTCCTTCAGACGGCCCGAGACTTTTGTCTAAATCTCTGCCTGTAAGCGTTTATTATACCATGTTTGTTTATATTTTATTGTTTGTCGCTTTGTTAGGATGATTGATTAAGCTTTTGTTGTTAAATGATATTTGCAAGAATAATAAAGCAAACAACACGGCAG